>DAAJ01000039.1:380-17412 GCA_001701115.1 Bacteroidales bacterium GP2 | reverse complement strand
CAGATAAAAAATAGAATTTTAAAGTGCCTACAACGAGTTTTTTAATGGGAAATATGTATTTTTGCCGATAAATAAACTTAACCACTAACACTTATATCATGAAGGAACTCCTTAATTCAGTTGTTAAACACTTTGACCTCAAAGGTAAGATTGAATCTATCAAGCCGCTCGGCAACGGGCTTATCAATGACACCTATATTGTAAGGACCGAAGGTGACGCCCCTGACTATGTGCTGCAGCGCATCAACCACAATATTTTTACTGATGTCGATACCCTTATGACAAACATCAAGGAGGTGACATCCCATATCCGCAAGAAACTTGAGGAGGCAGGCGAGGATGATATTGACCGCAAGGTGCTCACATTCGTGCCCAACAATGTTGACGGCAAATATTATTTCTTTGACGGCGAGAACTACTGGCGTGTGATGGTGTTCATTCCCAATGCCCACACATTTGAAGCAGTGAATCCGGAGAGCAGCCGCAATGCCGGCAAGGCTTTCGGCAATTTCCAGGCTATGCTGGTAGATATTGACGCAGACCTCAAGGAGAGCATTCCTGATTTCCACAATATGGAGTTCCGTCTCAAGCAGTTGCATGACGCAGTTGAGGCTGACCCCGAAGGCAGGGTTGCAGAAGTTAAGCCACTTCTTGACGAACTGGAAAAGCGTGCTGAGGAGATGACAAAGGCTGAACGTCTGTACCGTGAAGGCAAACTGCCCAAGCGTATCTGCCACTGCGACACCAAGGTGAACAACATGATGTTTGACGATGCGGGAAATATCCTTTGCGTAATTGACCTTGACACAGTAATGCCAAGCTTCATTTTCAGCGATTACGGTGATTTCCTTCGCACAGGTGCCAACAAACTTGCTGAGGATGACCCTGATATTGACCGTGTTGAGTTCGATATGGATATATTCAAGGCGTTTACCGAGGGTTATCTTTCAAGTGCAAAAGGATTCCTCACACCGCTTGAAATCGAAAACCTGCCATACGCAGCGGCTCTATTCCCATACATGCAGGCGGTGCGCTTCCTCACAGACTACATCAACGGTGACACCTATTATAAAATAAAATATCCCGACCATAACCTGGTGAGGACCCGCAACCAGTTCAAGCTCCTCCAGAGCGTTGAGGCTCATACTCCCGAAATGCGCGAGTTCATTGCGGCAAACCTTGCCTGAAAACCTTATTTGCAGCGCCCAAAGCCGCGAGGATGATAAAAATCGCCCTCGCGGCTTGCTTTATCTCAGAATAAAATCGTATATTTGCGGGCTGAAAGCGAAAAATAAATTAATAACCCAATTCATATTCAATCAACCACATGCAAAGCAAAGGAAAATTAGGAAGCGTAGTGGCAGGTATCATTGCCATATTCCTGGTGCTCATTTGCCTCTTCTATCTTTCGTTTACACTGGTTACCAACCACTACGAGGACAAGGCTGAGGCTTATGCAGTGCAGGCTGCAGGTGCTGAGGGCACCAATTCCGATACTTACCGTCTCGCTTACAAAAGCTACATTGACTCTATTTCAAAGGAAAAGGTTTACCTCGGATACACCTTCAACCAGATTCAGGCTCTCGGAGTAGGGCTCGGTCTTGACCTTAAGGGAGGTATGAACGTAACCCTCCAGGTGTCTGTTCCTGACATTCTCCGTTCAATGGCGAATGCCGAAGGCAATCCTTATTTTGAATCTGCACTTGCGGCAACTGACTCTCTTGCCCGCAATACAGGCAACAATGATTATGTGCACCTCTTCTGCCAGGAATACCGCAAGCTCGACCCGCAGGGCGACCTTTCAGTGGTATTCAAGGACCAGGTTAAGCGTGGCGACAATGACGCAGCTATCGAGAGCGCGCTCAAGCAGGAAGTAAAAGACCGTGTGAGCAGTTCTACAAATGTGCTCCGCAGCCGTATCGACCAGTTCGGCGTTGTTGCTCCCAATATCCAGGAGCTTGAAAATGACGGTCAGATTCTTCTTGAGCTTCCCGGTGTTAAGGAGCATGACCGTGTGCGCGAGCTTCTTAAATCTTCCGCAAACCTCGAATTTTATGAAACAATGCCTGTCGCAGAGTTCCAGAACGCTCTCGGCGAGCTTGACTATACCCTCCGCAACGATTCAACCCGTGCAGGTGAAGGTTTCTTCGGTCTCTTTACCGGTCAGGGCGGCGGTTCTCCCATTGCCGTAGGTGTTGCTACCGGCACACAGCGCGTTGCCATCGACTCTGTGCTTAACTCACCGGTTGCTAAACGCATCCTTCCCTCAAACGTGCTTCTTGCATGGGAAGTTAAGCCGTTTGTTACCGAATACAACGACACTGCCGCGCACCGCACCCGCAAACTTGAGCTCTACACTCTCGTTGCGCTTAAGACAGCTAACGGCAAACCCGCTCTCAGCGGCGACGTAATCACCTCAGCTAAGAGCGACTTTGACAATACCCAGGGTGGTAACTATGTGTCTATGAACATGAAGCCTGAGGCTGCAAAGCAGTGGGCGCGTGTTACCGCAGCCAATATCGAAAAGCAGGTTGCAATCGTGCTTGACGGTCAGGTTTACTCTGCACCCCGCGTTAACAGTGTTATCGAGGGCGGACGTTCATCAATCACCGGCAACTTCACCACTGAAGAGGCTCAGGACCTTGCAAACGTGCTCAAGAGCGGTAAGATGGCTGCTAAGGTTGACATTATCAGCGACACTGTCATCGGTCCTTCACTCGGTCAGCAGGCTATTGAGGACGGATTCATGTCATTCATCGTTGCGCTTGTGCTACTGATGATTTTCATGATGGCGTTCTACGGAGTTATCCCCGGACTCATCGCCAACCTCGGTCTTGTATTCAACCTCTTCTTCACATTCGGTATTCTCGCATCCTTCCAGGCTGTGCTTACCCTCAGCGGTATCGCAGGTATCGTGCTTGCGCTCGGTATGGCAGTGGACGCTAACGTGCTTATCTTCGAGCGCACCAAAGAAGAGCTTCGTGCCGGCAAGAATGTCCGCATGGCTATCGCCGACGGTTACTCAAACGCATTCTCTGCAATCTTTGACTCTAACCTCACCTCTATCATCACCGGTGTGATTCTTCTCCTTTATGGAACAGGTCCTATCAAGGGCTTCGCTACCACTCTCATCATCGGTATTATCTGCTCATTCTTCACTGCGGTATATCTTACCCGCCTTGTGTTCATCATCGGCGAAAAGAGCAAAGCGTTCAAGAATCTCACCTTCACCACTTCGCTCAGCCGCAAGATGTTTACAAATACCCACATCGACTTCCTTGCAAAGCGCAAAACCAGCTTCATTATTTGCGGAGTGTTTATTGTGGTAATCATCATCTCGTTCTTTGTGCGTGGTCTTAACCAGGGTATTGACTTCTCTGGCGGTCGCAACTACGTTGTGCAGTTCGATCATCCTGTCAAGACTCATGAGCTCCAGGCTAAGCTTGCTCCCCTCTTTGACGGTGCGCAGGTAAGCGTTATCACCATCGACGACAACACTAAGGTGCGTATCTCTACCAACTACAAGATTACATCTGCTGACGAGAACGTGGATAACGAGATTACTGAAATCCTCTACAAGGGTCTCGCTGATGAAATCAATGGCATGAGCATGGAGGACTTCTCTACAACTAATGAGAACGTCGGCATCATGAGCTCGCAGAAAGTAGGTCCTACAGTGGCAAACGATATGCGTACAGATGCAGTTATCGCTGTCATCCTGTCACTCTTCGCGATGTTCCTTTACATCCTCATCCGTTTCCGCAACATTGCCTTCTCATTCGGCGCTCTTGCAGCGGTTGCGTTCACAGCATATACAATCGTTGGTTTCTACTCTATCTTCTGGGGTGCATTCCCATTCGCGATGGAGATTGACCAGTCGTTTATCGCTGCTATCCTTACCGTTATCGGTTATCAGATTAACGACACAGTGGTTGTGTTTGACCGTGTTCGTGAGAATGTACAGCTGTATCCCAAGCAGACTTTCTACAACATCATCAACTCTTCAATCAACTCAACCCTCGGTCGTACAATCATGACCTCGGCTTCAACACTCCTTGTGCTTCTCTGCATCTTCATTCTCGGTGGTGACGCTATCCGCTCATTCACTTTCGCAATGATATTCGGTGTTATAATCGGTACTCTCGCAACTATCTTCGTTGCAGCACCGGTGGCATACCTTATCGATGCACGTAAAAATGCAAAGGCAGCAAAAGCTGTGAAAGCATAATCTGCTGAAAGGTTTTAATTCCCATATATGTTCTGCCGCTCACTCTTGCAGTGGGCGGCAGATTTTTTATGGAAAGAATATAAAACAAGGGAGATTCCGTTTGGAACCTCCCTGTAGAGTATGGCTTATGTTTTCCGCGTTTAAGCGGCGGTTTGATTAATAGTTCTCAGGGCGAAGCTCGAAGTATGCTTCCGGATGTTTGCAAACGGGGCAAACTTTGGGAGCGCTTTTACCGAAATGGATATGTCCGCACTCGCGGCACATCCACATGCGGTCGCCATCACGTGAGAATACAAGACCCTCTTCAATATTTTTCAGAAGGGTGCGGTAGCGTTCCATGTGTGTGCGCTCGATTTCGCCAACCATTTCAAAGCTGCGTGCAATTGAATCGAAGCCTTCTTCGCGTGCGATAGCAGCGAAATCCTTGTACATATCCTCGTACTCATATTCTTCGCCTGCTGCAGCGTCAACAAGGTTTTCAGGGGTAGCGGGAACTTCTCCGCCGTGGAGGAGCTTGAACCAGAGTTTTGCATGGGTGTGCTCGTTGTGCGCTGTTTCCTCAAAGATAGCGCCAATCTGCTGGTAACCGTCTTTCTTAGCCTGTTTTGCGTAGAACGAGTATTTTACACACGCCTGTGATTCACCTGCAAATGCTTGTCTGAGGCATTCTTCTGTCTTGCTTCCTTTAAGTTCTTTCATATCGTAATATAATTAAGTAAGTGAAATAGTCATCAACATTTCAACGCATGTATGCCCCGGATTGTTCGGTGCGCTCCATCACATTTTAGCGTTTAGAGCATTTTTATTATCTTTGTAGTCAGCGTAAATAAAATAATCTTATAATAATGGAAATCAACTTGTCAGATATTCCCGAAGAGGTGCAGCAGGCAAAGCTGAGGTTTGGCATTGTCGGTAATGCCCCGGCGCTTATCGCGGCGGTGAGCCGGGCTATACGTGTCGCTCCTATTGACCTTTCGGTGCTTATTACCGGAGAGAGCGGCACAGGCAAGGAGTTCTTCCCCAAGATTATCCATGCTTACGGAGCAAGGAAACACAATAAATATATAGCGGTCAACTGCGGTGCTATTCCGGAGGGTACAATCGATTCTGAATTGTTCGGACATGAAAAAGGCGCCTTTACCGGTGCTGTCGCTACACGAAAAGGTTATTTTGAGGAGGCAGACGGAGGCACTATTTTCCTTGATGAGGTGGCGGAACTCCCGCTAACTACGCAGGCACGATTGCTCAGGGTGCTTGAAACAGGAGAATTTATCAAGGTAGGCTCGTCTACTGTGCAGAAAACCAATATCAGGGTAGTGGCTGCCACCAATGTGGACTTGCTCAAGGCAGTGGAGCAGGGGCGTTTCCGCGAGGATTTATATTACCGATTATCTACAGTGCATATTTCCATACCGCCTTTGCGCGACAGGGGCAACGACATATCTTTGTTGGCACGAAAATTTGCAGCTGATTTTTCAGAACGTTACCGTACTCCCCAGATTTCTTTTGACGAAGGCGCGCGGGAATTGCTTTTGCGTTACCGTTGGCCAGGAAATGTGCGGCAACTTAAAAATGTGACCGAGCAGCTTGCTCTTTTCAACGCCGGGCAGACTGTAGGCACGGCAGATGTGGCGCAATATCTTCCGCCAAGCAGCGGGGTTTATACTCCCGCTGTTGCTGGAACTCCGGCTACCCATGATTACCAAAGAGAAAGGGAATTGCTGTTCAATATGCTGTTCAGACTTCAGAATGAGATTGATGCGCTCCGAAAAGAAATCAAAGGCGCAAGCCGTGATGTGCATGATGTGAAGGAGGAGATGCCGAAGAGCCTTGTTAAATACGCTCCGGCAGTAGAACCTATAATTGTGCCTCACACGGCTCCGGCACAGGAGGTCGAAGTTGTTCCGGCTACTTTGGAGGAAACGGAAAAGGAAACTATCCGGCGGTCGCTTGAAAATAACGGCGGTCGCCGTAAGGCAACTGCAAAGGAACTCAATATATCGGAGAGGACCCTGTACCGTAAAATCAAGGAGTACGGTCTGGAATGATATTTCGCTGAATTGTTGTATTTTTGTGGACGCTTTGAAATTATGAATCGCAGACAATCATACTTACGCCTTTTGGTTGCAGCTGCCGTGGCTATTGTCATGGCTGCATGCGCGAGCATGGGGCGTCCTGAAGGCGGTCCGAGGGATGTTGAGCCGCCGGTTTTCCTCGGCAGCAATCCTGCTCCGGGAGCGCTGAATGTCAAGCAAAGTAAAATTACTCTGAGGTTTAATGAGAATGTGCAGGTTAAAGATGTGCTTTCCAAAGTAGTCATTTCCCCGGCACAGATTACAACTCCGCTAATCACTGCGGGTGGAAGGAATCTGACGGTGGAGCTGCGCGACACCCTGATTCCTAACACAACTTATACTATTGATTTTTCAGATGGCATAAGCGACCTTAATGAAGGAAATGAAATTGACGGTTTCTCTTTCGCTTTCTCTACCGGTCCGGTAATCGATACACTCCAGATCAGCGGAATGGTGTTGCAAGGTAGCAATCTTGAGCCGGCGCAAGGTATGCTCGTTGGTGTTTATTCCAACCTGTCAGACACCGCGATTACAACCTTGCCGTTTGAAAGAATAACCAAGACAAACCAACTCGGGCAGTTTACTGTCAGAAATCTTAAAGAGGGCTCTTATAGGATATTTGCTCTGAAGGATAATAACCGCGACTACCATTGGGACAGGAGCGAGGATATTGCATTTTTAGATGCTGTAATCACTCCCACTGTCACTAATACCACTGTGCAGGACACGCTTAAGGCTGCGGATGGCTCGGATTCAATCGTTTCACGTGAGGCTGCGGTTTACGCTCCGAACGATGTGCTGCTTACCTGGTTCAATGAGGACTATAAGCCGCAATATATGTTGCGTAACGACAGGACTGACCGTAACAGGCTGTCATTCATGTTTAACGCTCCATCTGATTCTTTCCCCGAAATTATAATTGCCAACGGCGAATATGAGGGGCGCAATCTTATGGATTTCGCAATATTAAATTCGTCAGCTACACGCGATACTATTGAATATTGGCTGAAAGATTCAGTGCTTATCAAGCAGGATTCACTACTTGTCAGCACACGCTACCTGCGCACCGATACAAGCGACAACCTGTCATGGACCACCGATACTCTCAAAATGTTCATTCGTGGCGGGGTAAAAAAGGAGAAAAAGGAAACTAAGAAGAGAAAGGGCAAGGAGGATGAGGACAGTGTGCCGCCTACTGTTTTCATGAATTTCCGCACCAGGACAAGTACTCTGGAAGTGTACCAGAAGCTGATGTTCAATGCTTCCCAGCCGGTTGGTTCTATCGACATGAGTAAGATCAAGCTGGAAGAGAAAGATGATACCACATGGATTGAGCTTGAACCGCCGGTGTTTGTCTGCCCGGATTCGCTGAAACCGCTTGATTTTGTCGCTGAGTACGAGTGGGTTCCCGGTACTCGATACAGGCTTACGATTGATTCTACCGCTGTGACTGGCATATATAATGAGTGGAACAATACCACTAAGACCGAGTTTACAGTGCGCGATGAAGAGGAGTATTCCTCACTTGATTTCACAATCTCCGGTGTGGAGGGCAAGGCGATGGTGCAACTTCTCAACCAGAGCGATGTGCCGGTGTTCACGGAGCCTGTTGTAGACGGTCATGCGGTATTCATGCACCTGTTGCCGAATACCTACTATGCGCGCCTGTTTGTTGATGCCGACTCTAACAATGTGTACACTGACGGAAGCATGACTCTCGGGCATCAGCCGGAGGATGTGTACTATTATCCAAAGAAAATAACGGTGAGGAAGAAATGGAATGTGGAGCAGAGCTGGAATGTGACAGAATTGCCCCTTGACCAGCAGAAGCCTAACGACATAAAGAAGAATAAGCCTAAGGTAAGAGCCGGAGAGGTAGAAGAAAAAGATGACGATGAGGAGGAAGAGGATGAATTCTATATTCCCGGCACATCGTCCGACCGTGACCGTAACCGTAACAGGAATACCAACAGCAACCGCACCCATAACGGCAGGCTCAGGCAGAATGGTTCTGACAGGCGTGCATATTAGTTAATACCGATGGAAGAAATCAGGACACCCTTGCGCGATATAATGCCGGAACCTACTCTCAGGAGGTTGCCGTGGTATCTTGCTTATGTGAGCATGCTGCGCTCACGCAACGTGGAGTATGTTTCGTCTACGGCTATTTCCAAGGAGATAAATGTGGAGGCGTCGCAGATTGCCAAAGATTTGTCTTTTCTAAATATACGCGGCAAAACCAGGATTGGCTATGCTGTTGCCGCGCTCGAAAGGGTGCTCCGCTCATACCTCGGTTTCAACCGTGAGCATAATGCGGTGATTATAGGTGTGGGTTCTCTCGGCAGGGCGCTCATAACCGATTCCGGTCTTACGCGCTATGGTCTTGATATTGTTGCGGGCTTTGATGTGAATCCTGAAATAATCGGCAGCACTATAATGAATGTGCCGGTATTTGATGTAAGGGAGCTGCCTGCTGTAAGGAAATCATTTTCTGCGGAAATAGCTATTATCGCCGTGCCTGTTGAGAAAGCGCAGGAAACTGCTGACCTCGCTATTGCAGCAGGTGCCAAGGCGCTTTGGAATTTCACTCCGTTTAGAATCCGCACTCCGGAGGGGATTGTGGTGCAAAACACATCCATTTATGCTCATCTTGCGGTTATGTACAATAGGTTGAACCTCATAACGCCGTCAAAGTGAAAGTAATAGCTGTAAAACGCGCTCCTGGTGCCCTGTTGTCCGATCCCCCGGCGCTAGAGGTGATTGTGGACTCTGCAACGGTCGCCGCTGGGCGTCCGCTGTTCCTGCCGGACTTTGATTCACGCTGGCGCATGGAAATTTGCCCGGCATTTAAAATCAGCCGTTTGGGCAAGGATATAAGTGCAAGATTCGCCTCACGCTACTATGATTCATTCACTGTTGCGGTGCGCCTTGTTCCGGTAAATGTCAGGGAAAAGCTCGTGGATAATAGGATTCCGGAGGGAGTTTTGGGGCTTTTTGATTATTGCCTAGGTTTCGGTGAATGGCTTCCGCTTCCACCACAAGGTCAGCCGCTTGAGATTGAAGCTGGGGAGACGGTTGTTTCGATAGATGGGTCGCAGCTTGACACCGACAACGTCATTGAGCTTGTAAGCCATTACACAACTCTTAAAACCGGAGATGTGGTATTGCCCTGTTCCATAGCTGAAATAGAACCGGTTGAACCCGGTACAGATTTTAGTGTGGAAATACGTGGTGTCGGTGCGTTTGATTTCAAAATCAGGTAAATTGCCCTTCCCGATGCAATAAAATGCGCCATACTCAGTTATAGTAGTATGAAAGCAAGAGCCCTGTCATTAATATTGTTTGCTGTCGCTGCGGTGTTTGCTTCCGTTGCGCAGGATAAAAATGAGTTTAACCCTATACAGACCGGAATTAATTCCTTGAATATAGCGCCGGATGCCAGAAGCGCGGCTATGGGCGACCTTGGCGCGGCTACCGAGCCGGATGCCAACTCGCAATTCTGGAACCCGTCTAAATATGCGTTTGCCTACAGCAAGGCGGCTGTTTCGCTCAGTTATACCCCTTGGCTCAGGAAATTAGTTGACGATATTTTCCTCGCTAACCTTTCCGGTTATTGGAAAATAGGCAATTCCGACAATCAGGCTGTGAGCGCGACCCTGCGCTACTTTTCGCTCGGCGAGGTTACAACCGGCTCAGAGGCAATAGGTTCGGCGCAGACCCTCAATCCTTACGAAATGAGTTTTGACATCGGATATTCGCGCAAACTGTCCGAAAAATATTCTATGGGAGTGGTGCTCCGCTATATTTACTCCGACCTCGGTTTCTCAGATTCATACGCCGGGGATAACAGCACCGGCGCTTCAGCTTTTTCAGCGGACATATCAGGCTATTACACTACCTATCCTATGGTTGGGCGCAATGAATGCCAGTGGTCATGGGGCTGGGATATTTCAAATATCGGAACGAAAGTGTCGTATAACCATGGTGAAGATCCGGCGTTTCTGCCTACAAACCTGCGCATTGGCACTAATTTCACTTTCCCTCTTGCCGATTACCACAATCTGTCTATCGGGCTTGACCTCAACAAGTTGCTTGTGCCTGCGCGCCCGCGTGAGAGCGACTATGATACCGCTACACCGGACGGGCAGAGGGAATATCTTAATGCTCTTGAAAAGTGGGAGAATATGTCGCCCATCACAGGCATATTCAAGTCATTTTCAGATGCTCCCGGCGGTTTCAGTGAGGAATTGAAAGAGATAATGTGGTCACTGGGCGCGGAATATTCCTATAACCAGCAGTTTTTTGCTCGTGCCGGCTATTTCTATGAGCACGCCATGAAGGGCAACCGGCAATATTTCGGCATCGGTGCCGGATTTGCAATGAACATATTGCGCATTGACGCTTCTTACATGCTTGCCACCGCGCAGACCTCTCCGCTTGACCAGACCCTACGATTCACCCTTACATTTGACATGGACGGGCTGAAAGAACTTTTCGGAAAAAAATAAAGTTATGGCAGAAATCAATGATATCAGAACCGGGCTTGGAATGGATGTCCACGCCTTTGCACCAAACCGCGAATTATGGATTTGCGGCGTGAAAATACCCCATGAATTCGGGTTGCTAGGTCACAGCGATGCCGATGTTGCCCTCCATGCCCTTGCTGATGCGCTGCTTGGTGCCGCCGCCCTGCGTGACATCGGTTACCATTTTCCTGACACCGATATGCGCTTCAAAGGAGCGAAATCCAAAGGGCTATTGCGTCATGTGGTAAGCCTGGTTTCAGAGAAGGGATACAAGATAGGCAATGTGGACATAACGATTATTGCACAGGCGCCAAAAATGTCGCCATACATTGAGCAGATGCGTGATTCCGTTGCACACGATTTAGGTATAGATCGTGACCGGGTATCGGTTAAAGCGACTACTACGGAGCACCTCGGATTCACTGGCAGGAAAGAAGGAATAGCCGCCCTCGCAACAGCCCTCCTCCTCCGCTGAAATACAGCATCTTACCCTCCCATAAATAAACATTAATAATGGGGTTTTGGCATCGCCAGAATCCCATTATTGTATTCTTCCAATCCCAGAAAAATTACTATCTTTGCAAAAAGAGCGTTATATGGCAAAAAGAGCACCGTCATTTTCACAAGTTAGAGCCACTGATGAATTAGAGAATCTTGGGGTTAATGGCACTGAGCGTCAGATGAACGCCACCAAGCAGCCGCGCCACAAGTGCGAATTATTCGTTGAACTTCAAAAGCTGAAAGGGTTGCTATGAAAAACAGAGGTCTAATTCAACCTAATATACTCATACATTTCAATGATTTTGGCTTCGACTCAATGCCCGATATCCAAAATCTAATACGTCGCTTCGACCGTCTCGAACTTGTATATTTTGCTTTGGAGATTATTTATAACCGGAAACTATCATCTGGATGTAGTGAAATATGTTCTCGTCTATTTCCATATGATAATGGAACAAAAATATTACAACTCCTTGAGAAGGAACTAAACACCACCTATGAGGATATAGCTGCACATCATCTTGTCTGTATGCAGACTGGGCTTGAATTGCTTAAAATATTGTTAAGCAATTCAGAACCACATACACCGTGGGATTTTGATACAATTCCAAACGGACCAGAGATTAAGGGAGCAAACTTGTTCACCATTCTGTTATTAGTAAATGAAAGAATTACGCAGGATATAAAGGTCCCGGACAATTATGTAGATGCAGACCTTGAGACCGCAAAGGATATTATTGCAAATGGAGTAGCCACCACCCTGGTTGAAAATAGTGATTATACTAACTTCGATATTCTCACCACTCCACTTTTATATGTGTATAAGTCAACTCTATTCTTAGAGTTTTGTGCATCTCATAAAGAATTAGCTCCTTGCCTAAACAAGGTTCTCGAAAAATATGGATGTACTGACATACGCACGTTTATTACAGTGATATGTGGATTATTCGTAGAGTCTCTTAATAGCACGAATAATTATTGTAGATTTGTTTTTTCAAAAAATGACCCTGCTCCTAAGTTCTTCAATGAGTTGTCATTTTCTATAGATGCTACGATTGAGGAAACGCAGAATATTGATTATACATATTTTAGAGCGCATCCGCTTATTCGCGTATCTGAATATGAGTATATTTTAATATGCTTCCCATTCTTGTTTGGAAAGTTATATCAAGGTTTAATATTTGACTTTTCAGAAGCATTAGGTAATGGTTACAAGGTTCGCGAAATTATCTCAACCGACTTTTCTGAAAAGCAATTATTATTTCCGTTACTTAAACAATCTATATCCTCCGAAAATGGCATTTCTCTCTCAGGAGCAGAATGTGATGAAATCCAGAAAGAGTCTGCTCCAGATTTTTATGTGCGAAACCAGAACTCATGCTTCCTGTTTGAATTAAAGGATTATAGTTTTAGGGCGAAAGAAAAGACTTCTCTCTCTTATGAGTTAATAGTAAATTATTTACATGCCCAGTTTGTCGAAAAAAGCAACGGCAGACCAGGTGCTCTAAGACAATTAGCAAAAAATATAAAAGCCTTAATTGACAAAAATTTTATTTGGGATAAATCGGCACAACCAGACCGTATATATCCGGTTTTAGTTTTGGGAAACCAAAACTACCTCAATTATGGGATGACGTTTATTCTTAACCGATTTTTCTCTAAAGAATTACAAGCTCAAAATATACCAAGTCAATCTGTTTCTGACTTGGTGATAATTGATTTAGATACGTTGTTATTATATTCTGACTTTTTTTCAAAAAAATCTTTTGAAAAAATTGTAGGTGAGTATTTTACAAAAATTGGCAGACATTCCGAGAGCCCTTATGTGTTAGAACGGCTTTTTGGCTATATGCAACCATTCCCTGAGTATCTAAAACAGACATACCCTCTTTCTTCTTCTCATCTTTTTTCAAAAATTAAGAAACAAAATACATGGAAAAACTAAAAATGAAAAGCCTTGACGCGGTGGAGGGTAATGTGGCGAAGATTGCTGCATTATTCCCACATTGCGTGACGGAATGTAAAGAAATGTTAAGGGGGGGGGTAGAAAATCCTGTCTCAAAATTGATTGGGAGAAGTTAAAGGCGGAACTTGCCCCAAATCTGATTCAAGAGGGCGAGGAGCGTTATCAGTTCACGTGGCCCGACAAGCGAGCCGCTTCACGTCTTGCCAACACTCCGACAGACAAGACGCTGCGCCCGGACGTGAACGCCTCGGTAGATTTTTGGAACACCAAAAATCTCTACATCGAGGGCGACAACCTCGACGTGCTGAAAGTTCTCCGCGAGAACTATCTCGGCAAGGTCAAGATGATCTACATTGACCCGCCTTATAACACAGGTAACGACTTCGTCTATAACGACGACTTCGCCCAGGGCAAGGAAGACTTCGAGGCAAGCAGCGGTCTCTTTGATGAAGACGGCAACCAAGTCCTCGACCCCATGCAGCGCAACACCGAGAGCAATGGTCGCTTTCACACAGACTGGCTCAATATGATATATCCTCGCCTGAAAGTTGCCCGCGACCTGCTCGCCGAAGATGGCGTTATATTCATCTCCATTGACGATAACGAGGAAGATAATCTCTCGAAAATATGCAACGAGATTTTCGGAGCAGAGAATTGTGTCATTAAGTTCTGTTGGAGGCGACGGAAGACACAAGCAAACCTCTCAAAATTTGTTTCACAAGTTCATGAGTATATTTTGGTTTACGCCAAAAATATCTCATCTCTCACGTTTAATCGTATCCCATATTCAAAAGAATATATTGCTAAAACATTCAGCAATAAAGATAATGACCCCAAAGGAGTATATCAAACTGGTCCTTTGGCTCGTCCTGCGAATTCATCTAACAAGGAATATACTTTGACGATGCCCAATGGCCGTCAAATTACCGCAAAATGGAGTTGCAGTCAAGCTACTTTTGATGAATACGTAAAAGAAGGAAGACTGTTTATTCCACGAGATGGTGAAGGAATGCCTCGTATCAAGATTTATCTTTCAGAATTGCCCGGTATGATACCCAATACTTGGCTTGATGAAATAGCCTCCAACGATGATGCGGCTCGAATGATTGCATCTCTCTTTGGAAGTATGGCATACTTTGATTATTCGAAGCCAGTTGAACTGGTTAACTTCTTGTTGAATTTAGGATCAAACCCTGATTGCATCATTTTGGACTTCTTCAGCGGAAGTGCCACCACCGCCCATGCGGTAATGAAACTCAATGCAGAGGATGGCGGACATCGCAAGTTCATTATGGTGCAACTCCCAGAAGTGACTGACGAAAAGAGCGAAGCTCGTAAAGCAGGTTACGAAACCATTTGCCAAATCGGGGAGGAACGTATACGTCGCGCAGGTAAGAAAGTCAAGGAGGAAGCGGGTCTGCAAGGACAAGACCTTGACACCGGCTTCCGTGTGCTCAAACTCGACTCGTCGAATATGGAGGATGTGTTCTACACTCCCGAAGACTTCAACGAAGCTGACCTGTTCAACTATGTTGACAACGTCAAGAGCGACCGTACTCCGCTCGACCTCCTTTTCCAAGTAATGCCGGAACTCGACATCGAGCTTTCCGCAAAGATAGAGGAAAAGGAAGTGAACGGTAAAAAGGTGTTCTTTGTGGACGACACTTATCTCATCGCTACGTTCGACACCGAAGTCAACGAGTCTACCGTCACGGAGATAGCCAAGATGCGCCCGCAATACTTCGTTATGCGCGACTCATCAGCTGCAAACGACAACGTCCTCGACAACTTCGAGCAAATCTTCAAGCATTATTCACCCGACACCATCCGTCGCATACTCTAATGCTATGAAGTTCAAGTTTAAGATACAGGGCTACCAGACAGAGGCAGTAAATAATACAACCTCCATCTTCACCGGGCAGCCCAACCGCGACCCCTCGAAGTATCGCCATGATCTTGGCAATTATGCGGATGGACGATTGGAAGGGACATATAACGATGACGGCTACCGTAATGCCGACGTGGAGTTGTCGTCCAAGCAACTGCTTGAAAATCTCCATTCGGTTCAGACCACAGCCGGGGTGTCGCTCTCAAAGTCTCTCAGCAAGATAGACGGACTCGGTGCCGTAAACCTTGATGTCGAAATGGAGACCGGTACAGGTAAGACCTACGTCTATATCAAGACGATGTTTGAACTCAACAAACTCTACGGGTGGTCGAAGTTCATCATCGTAGTGCCGAGCATCGCTATCCGCGAAGGTGTGGCAAAGTCGTTCCGTATGCTCGAAGAACATTTCATGGAGCAGTATGGAAAGAAAGCGCGTTGGTTTGTCTACAACAGCGCAAACCTCAATCAACTCGACCAGTTCTCGCAGGACGCGGGGCTGAACGTGATGATTATAAACACCCAGGCTTTCGCCGCCTCCCTTAAAGAGGGCGGTCGCTCAAAAGAGAGCCGTATCATCTACTCCAAGCGCGACGAGTTTGCCTCGCGCCGTCCTATCGACGTAATTGCCGCCAACCGCCCGATCATCATTATGGACGAGCCGCAGAAGATGGAGGGTGCCGCTACACAAAGCGCGCTCAAGAAGTTCAATCCGCTGTTCGTGTTGAACTACTCCGCAACTCACCGCACTAAGCACGACACTGTATATGCCCTCGACGCTCTTGACGCTTACCGCGAGCGTCTTGTAAAACGCATTAAGGTCATCGGCTTTGAGATGAAGAACCTGCGAGGCACAAACGGCTACATGTATCTTGACAATATCATTCTGTCGCCCCATAAACCACCTATGGCGCGTATCTCAATCGAGGTAAAAAGTGCGTCGGGGGAACCTCGACGACTGTTCAAGACTCTTGGTGTTGGCGACTCCCTTTATGTCGAGTCAAAGGAACTGGAGCAATACCGAGGCTTTGATATTGCCGAGATTTTCCCGGGTTCCGCTTTGCAACCGACGGCATACGTGACTTTCACAAACGGTGTAACCATTCGCAAAGGTGATTTGGTGGGAGATCAGAATCTACTTCATTTGCAGCGTGTTCAGATTCGCGAAACAATAAAGGCACATTTTGAGAAAGAGCGTCAATTATTCAAGAAAGGAATCAAATGTCTCTCGTTGTTCTTCATCGATGAGGTTGCCAAGTATCGTCAGTATGACGCCGACGGTCAACCTGTAAAGGGAGTATTTCAAAAGATTTTTGAAGAAGAATATGCACGACTCGTCAATGACGAGTTTCACATTTGGGATGAAGACTATAATGAATATCTTCGTCGCTTTGCACCTTATCAGACTCACCGAGGCTACTTCTCTATCGACAAGAAAGGGAAGATGATAGATACCAAGACAAAACGTGGTAGCGATGTCAGCGAAGAGGCATCGGACTATGACCTAATCCTTCGCGACAAAGAGCGTCTGCTAAGTTTCGAGGAGCCTACACGTTTCATTTTCTCGCACTCCGCGCTGCGTGAAGGTTGGGATAATCCTAACGTGTTCCAGATTTGTACACTCCGGCATAGCGACTCCACTACCGCTAAACGTCAGGAAGTTGGACGTGGTCTCCGTATTGCGGTTGACCGCAACGGTGTCCGTCAGGATAAGGAACTGCTTGGAGAGGAAGTGCATGACGTAAATGTCCTCACCGTGATTGCTAATGAAAGTTATAATGAGTTCACCTCACAACTTCAAAAAGAAACCCGCAACGCTCTGCGTGAACGCGCGGCTAAGGCGACAACAAG
>DAAJ01000039.1:0-332 GCA_001701115.1 Bacteroidales bacterium GP2 | reverse complement strand
AAAGCCGCATTATGGTGTGGCTCGAAGATAACGAGTATATCGATGATGCCGGTAATATAACTCCGAAGTATCACGCCGATGTCGCTGCCGACTCTGTTGCTCCATACGGCAAACACCTTGAATCTATGGCTGAGGGTGTAACCTTGCTAATCAACTCTATCTTTGACCCGAACTTACTGAAAGAGATGACCGGCGACGGCAACAAACCTAAATTGCCTGAACCGAGGCTCAACGCCAATTTTGCCAAGCCGGAGTTCCAGGCTCTCTGGAATGCCATTAATCATCAATATGTCTATACGGTAAGTTACCTTGAAGAGTTTTAGCGGCAGTGC
>DAAJ01000127.1 GCA_001701115.1 Bacteroidales bacterium GP2 | reverse complement strand
CATATAGTCATGACTTATGAAGTTCAAGTCAAAGACTCGCCTAACACATAACAAAATGCAAGAGAACCAACGATGCTGGTGGTGCGGCAATGACCCGCTATACACAAAGTACCACGATGAAGAGTGGGGAAAACCTGTAACTGACAACCTCACACTATTTGAATTTCTCATCCTCGAGAGTGCCCAGGCTGGGCTTTCATGGATTACCATACTCCGCAAGAGGGAAGGTTACCGTAAAGCGTTCCACGGTTTTGACTTCAATGCAGTCGCCGCAATGACCGAAGAAGATGAACGCAAGCTCTTACACAGCGACGGCATAGTAAAAAACCGTCGTAAAATCCATAGCGCGATAACAAACGCCCGCTTGTTCATTGAAATAATCCAGGAATTCGGCTCATTTCACTCCTACATACTCACATTCCTGCCGGAGAGAAAAAGAATAATCAACGACATTCCAGACAGAGAATCCCTGCCGGCTTCATCCCCTGTTTCCGATGCCATGAGCCGCGACATGAAGCGCCGTGGATTCAAATTCTTCGGCACAACCATATGCTACTCATTCCTCCAGGCAACCGGATTCATAGATGACCACCTCAACTCCTGCCCTTGCAAGACACAGAGGCAATGCCCTTGAAAATGCGCCATCGCTTGACAACATGCCCTATTGCAAACAACGTAAAGGCAATGCCAAGCACATAATGCAGAATAGATAGCTCCTCGCTCCGGCTACCGCACATAAGCACTATGCCGGAGGCTGCAAGAATCACGCCCACACAGAGCAGAATAGCTGTTACTCTTTTCCGTTTAACCGGTATTTTACGATAATTCCTGAACCATTGCGGATGCTGCGCACCATGCACCGCGAGCAATGCAACAAGCACAAGACCAACCGACTCATGCGCTCCCCATAATCCGACATTGCCATATATATGAATGTGATGCACCTCCTTATGAAGGACAAAACCGGTCACAATTGCGGCAATAACACATGCCATCGCAACCACATCAACCACACACTTCCACTTATTCGATTTCATAACCTTACATGATATAAAACACGCAAATATAAGCATTATACTCTACACACCCGCTAATACGAGACAGAAACCGCATACAACCATGACCGTTGGGGACAATGTGGTAAAAAATTTCATAAAACATTTGCATAATTACAAAATACGTTTTACCTTTGCGCCAACATTAACAATTCAAAAACACACCAGCTATGAAGAATTTAACATTTGCTATGAAATGGCACGAAATCCTCAAACCCTACTCCAACGACATCCGCAGGGAAGTTTATGACGCAATAATAGAGTATGCCGCTACAGGCAACATTATTGATATGCAGCCGCTTGCACGCATGGCTTTCGACTTCATCCGCTACGAAATCGATGAGAAAGCGCGCAGAAGAGAGGCACGCCTTGCAAAAAAATCACAATCCAATGGCAAACCTGAAGCAAAAGTTCAGCCTTTAGAAATTGCTGCACCACAAATCACAGAACAAAAGCCAGTAACGCCTCAACTGGAGAATGATGAACAAAAAGTCCAACATGTGGCAGAAAATCCACTGCCATTATCGGACGTAATGCGCCTGCAAAGCCAATTACCGGCAGCGATGCGCAAAAAAGGCATTAAAGTCAAGTTGGCAAACTCACGCCATATAGACCGGAAGCTCCGACGCGCTGCGTAGAAAAGACGCACTATTTCACCATCGGCAAAAGCTCATTGAAAATGCCAGGAGCGGCTGTAAGCACACTCACTCCGCGGTCCTCCCTGAAACGCGTGCTCATTGCGCCTCCCTCTCTGGCAATGACAAGCGCTGCGGCAACATCCCACTCGTGCAATGCAATCTCCCAATGGGCATCGAGAAAACCTGCGCCAACGTATGCTATTTCAAGAGCAGCAGAACCGAGCCGACGCAATCCCCTCACCTTCGGAAGCACACGAAGCACGGCAGCGGTATTGTCATCGTTGTTAGTCGACCTGTCAACCGGAAAACCTGTCGCAACCACGCTGCGCTCAAGGCATACTGCATCTGTGCAATGTACCGGATTACCGTTAAGAAACGCTCCCTCACCGGCAATTGCGTGAAAAAACTCGTCAAGGTATGGAGCGAACACAAAACCGGCAACTCCTTCACCGCGGTATTGAATGCCTACAGACACACAGAACGCGGGCAACCCTGCGCGGAAATTAGTTGTGCCGTCAAGCGGGTCTATAACCCAACGCCAGTCGCTGTCCCCACATCCCGAGGCACCGCTCTCCTCACTCAGAATCTCATGTGTGGGGTACTTCGAGCGTATATTACCCAGCAGGAGCGCTTCCGAAGCCTTATCCGCGGCAGTCACTATGTCAGCCTGGTTAAGTTTGGCATCTGTTTCAAGCCCCGGCTTACGGAAATAAGACATAAGCACCGCTCCAGCTTGACGCGTCCAAGTCATTGCGTCCAGCACAATATCCTCAAGCATCTCCATATCACTGCTCATCAGCAATATCAATAGGCAGAGGTCGGCGGAATTCCTCTTTGAACGATATCAATGTTTCGGTTCGTCCGGCACCCACTGCCTGCAGTGGACCATGGATAATCTGCAGCAGATGGTCATTGTTCTGGGCATAAAGCTTTATCAACAGGTCATATTTGCCTGTCGTGAAATGGCACTCAACAACCTCCGGTATCTTTCTCAGGGCAGATACCACCGAATCATAATTACTCGGGTCTTTGAGGAAAAAACCTATGTAGGCGCATGTTTCATATCCTGCCGATGCAGGATTGACCAAGGTTTCAAAGCCCTGGATTATATCTGAAGACATCAGCTTCTGTATACGCTGATGGATTGCCGCGCCGCTAACACCGCACTCACGCGCTATCTCAAGGAAAGGTGTACGCGCATTATCGCTCAGCATGCTAAGAATCTTCTTATCAAGATTATCGAATTGAATACGTGGCATATCGAATAATTTTCTGCAAAAATACATAAAATTCCATTGAACATATTGCAAAAAATAAACGTTTAAAAGTCGTCAACTATATATTTTTCGAGAGATGAGAAGATTTCTTACCGGTGCGCTCATAGGCATTTCTATGATTGCATCCGCCACAGAAACACGCGACACCATTACCGGCGCAAGACCTCAGGCAGTAGGTCTTGTGCTGAGTGGAGGTGGAGCCAAGGGCATAGCCCACATTGGTGTTATTCAGGCACTTGAAGAAAACAACATTCCTATTGACTACATAACAGGCACCTCGATGGGAGCAATCATCGGGGGGCTGTATGCGTGTGGCTACACCCCGGCAGAAATGCTTGAGCTTATAAAGTCAAAAGGGTTTGACTACTGGAGCAGCGGCAAGATAGACCCTTCGCTCACATATTATTACGCAACATCTGAGCGGACACCAGCCCTCGTGCACTTCAACCTGGGCAACAACGGCACTAAAAACTCACCGAGCCTCCTGCCGACAAGCCTCATCAACCCACTCCCGATGAACTTTGCTTTCATGGAGCTCTTCTCCGCGTATTCCGCACAGTGCCGCGACAACTTCGATAACCTTTTCGTGCCACTGCGCACAGTCACGTCCAATATATATGCCAAGCACAAAATCGTGCTTAAATCCGGGTCGCTCGGCGATGCCATCCGCGCATCAATGAGTTTCCCGCTCGTATTCCGCCCGATTGAAATTGACAGCGTGCTTGTGTATGACGGAGGCATTTACGACAACTATCCTTTCAATGTGATGCACACCGATTTCGCACCGGACATCATGATTGGGTCAAATGTGTCCGGACCGGACGCAAAGCCGAAAAGCAATGACATCATGCAACAGCTCGAGGACATGATTATCCAAAACAATGACTACAGTCTGCCGCCAGAGTGGGGCATCAGCCTAACCGTGCCGGTCAGGATGTTCGGATTGCTCGACTGGGAAAAAGCTGACACGATATGCCGTATCGGCTATAACACGGCAATGCAGATGATGGACTCCATTAAGACCCGCGTTACAGCAAGGGTTAATCCGGATGTACGCAGGCTCAAGAGGGAAGTGTTCAAATCACAGACACCATACGTTCGCTTTGACACCGTTACAGTAACAGGTGCTACAAAATCACAAAACGAATACATCAAATACCTGTTTACCCACAACAGCCCGGATACATTCGGTCTTGGAAGGGTAAAAGATTCCTACTACCGCGCAATCACTCCCGGAAAACTTGAGAACCTTGTGCCGGAGGCTGTCTACAATGACTCCACCAAACTCTTTGACCTGCGCCTGAAGGCGACAGTAAAGGATAACTTCCGCATTGGATTCGGCGGCTATATCTCCTCATCAACCTCAAGCATGCTATTCTTCTCCGGAGGTTACAACACCATGAGCTTCAACTCGCTTGACGCAAATTTCAACGCGTGGGTTGGACAAAGCTACCTTGCTGCACTTGTCAACGCCCGCATAAACCTGCTCACAGGAGTGCCCTCCGCGCTGAAACTGCAGATTGGCGCGTCAAGGCAGAAATTCTATGAAAACGAGCGTCTTTTCTTTAAGGACAACGGACCTATATCCATTCTACACACCGAATATTACTCACGCCTGCTCTATACTTTAGCTGCAGGGCGCAGAGGCAAATTCGACATCGGCACCGGATACGGCTTCCTTATTGACCGCTTCTTCCCCAACAACCACTCTGATTTCAGTAAAATAGACCGCGACAAAACCACGCGCAGCCTCGGGGAAATCATTGGGCAATACAGTTACTCTACCCTTGACAATCCTTCATATCCGACAAGCGGAGCAGCATATAACGTCACAGCCATCGGAGCCCACGGGCGTTTCCACTACACCCCCTCACCGGTGCAGGAAAACCCCACGGTTAAAGAGAACATGACATTTGGGCAGATTGAAGCATCAGCACAAAATTTCTTTTCACTCGGACGCCACATAGCATTCGGCACAGAATTCAACGCGCTGTTCTCAACCCGCAAATTGCTGAACACTTACAACACGTCAATTGTGCTTGCACCGGCTTTCAATCCCACACCGGCAAGCTACAATTCCTTCAACCCCGCACTCAGGGCAAACTCATATGTCACCGCAGGAATAATCCCTATATGGAAAATCAACTCTAATGTACAGCTCAGAGGCACATTCCATACCTTCCTGCCATTCAAGAAAATAATTGAGAACCCTGACAACACCGCACGTTACGGAAAAATATTTGCCAACCCCGAATTCTTCGGAGAAACAGCACTTGCCGTCACATTGCCATTTGCGACCCTGTCCGCATACGCAAATTATGTCAGCTACCCTGCACGCAATTGGAACTTCGGCATTTCACTCGGCATATTTGTCCTCGCGCCAAAATTCCTCCGCTAACCTATGCAGTTACAACCGCAATTCGTATATTTGCGGTATGAAACTGATTGTTGACAGCGGAAGTACCAAAGCAACTTGGGTTTTACTCCCCACGGGAAACCCAACAGAGCGTTTCCAGTCGCAGGGCATGAATCCGGCGCTGCTGTCCGATAGCGATATTGTACGCACTGTCAAGGAACGCATACCTGAAGAGCTTAAAGGCAAGCCTGTCAAAGAGGTTTGCTTTTATGCTGCGGGATGCAGGGGCGAACGCGAAGCATCCGCTATCTGCACCGCACTCCATGAAGCGTGGACCGACGCTGAAACATTTGCCGCTTCAGATATACTTGGCGCTGCAAGGGCTGTTTGCGGAACAGAGCCTGGTGTAGCTGCTATTCTCGGCACTGGATCCAACTGCGCCGTGTATCACCCGGAAAAAGGAATCGTTGCCGCAACTCCGCCACTCGGATATATTCTCGGTGATGAAGGTAGCGGTGCTGATATCGGCAAAACGATGGTGAATGCGGCGCTTAAAGGATTATGGAGCAAAGAGCTGAAAAAACGGTTCCTAAACGACCATAACCTTGACCAAAACACTATTATTGAAAAAGTTTATCGCGAGCCGGAGCCAAACAGGTTCCTCGCCTCACTTGCCTTGTGGGCTAAAGAAAACATCTGTGACCGCCAGGTTGAAGAGCTTGTCATCAGCCGCTTCACCGCGTTCCTGCGCCATAACCTTTCTACGCTTCCTGACGCAAAAAATCTGCCGGCAGGATTTGTCGGGTCTATTGCGGCGGGATTCGAGCCTCAACTCCGCAAAGCTTGCGCCATGCATGGGGTTGCTGTTGGCAAAATATATAAATCTCCCGCAGACGGTCTCGAACATTTTCACAGGAACAATAAATAAAACCATAATAATATCATAGCCATGGAAGAACAGAAAAAAGACAATTTCGAACTTATATTATTAAACATCACAGGCAATGACCGCCCTGGTGTTACTGCGTCATTGTCTGAGATTCTCGCAAAATACAATGCGACCATCCTTGACATCGGTCAGGCAGACATCCACCATACCCTCGCACTCGGCATTCTCATAAAAACCGACAGCACGCAGAGCGGAGACCTCATGAAAGACCTCCTTTTCAAGTCCTACGAGCTTGGAGTGACAATCCGTTTCAGCCCCGTAAAGGAGGATGAATACGGCAAATGGGTTGACATGCAGGGAAAAGACAGATGGATCATCACCATACTCGGACGACGTCTCACCGCTAAGGCAATTGCCGAAGTGAGCCGCGAAGTGGCACAGCAAGGAATGAACATTGACGGAATCAAACGACTCACCGGTCGAATGCCGCTACACGAGGAAGATCCTTTGACAAAATCATGCGTTCAGGTCAGCGTGCGTGGCTTCCTTAAAGACCAGACCGCAATGCAGAAACGCTTCATGCAGATTGCAACAGAGCAGCAGGTGGACATTTCACTGCAGGAGGACTCCATGTACCGCCGCAGCCGCCGCCTCGTTTGCTTCGATATGGATTCCACCCTTATCGGCACAGAGGTTATTGATGAGCTTGCTGACCGCGCAGGAGTTGGAGAACAGGTCCGCGCAATAACAGAAAGTGCCATGCGCGGTGAAATAGATTTCCGGGAAAGTTTCACACAGAGGGTTGCATTGCTAAAAGGTCTTGACGAAAGCGTTATGAAAGATATTGCGGAAAATCTGCCTATAACCGAAGGAGTTGACCGAATGATGGCTGCTCTTAAACGCACCGGCTACAAAACCGCAATCCTGTCAGGAGGATTCACATACTTCGGCAACTACCTTAAGCAGAAATTCGGTTTTGACTACGTATATGCCAATGAACTGGAAATAGTTGACGGCAAACTGACAGGCAGATATGTCGGGGACATTGTTGACGGACGCCGGAAGGCTGAGCTGCTCAAACTTCTTGCACAGGTTGAGAATGTGAACATACAGCAGACAATTGCCGTTGGCGATGGAGCAAACGACCTGCCGATGCTTGCAACAGCCGGGCTCGGAATCGCTTTCCACGCAAAACCGAAAGTTAAGGCGACTGCCGACCAGGCGCTGTCTACAATCGGGCTTGACGGAATCCTCTACTTCATCGGATTCAAGGACACCCAGATTTCCGACCGCACCCAGCAGTAATCCCTGCCGCTTTCCAAGAACTGATTATTAATTTAGGTCGCATGCTCTGCGACCTTTTTTATTAGATCAGAACTTGTAGCCGGCGCTACCCATGAAATTGAAGTTGTGGATGTTTGGATTCACAAGACCGCTGTTGAATGAAACGTTCTTGAAGCCAATCTGGCACCGGGCACCAATAAAAAAGTGGTTGCCAAACTGGAGCGCAGTGGCAAGGTGAAGACCTATATCGTTCCTGCGGTATGAATTGATGAATGTTGAGCTGCTGTTGAAGTAGCTGCAATTTGTTACTACCGTGCGCGGAACAAGCTGCCCGAGGTCATTAAGGGTAGAATTGTAGATGGTCTGCTTCTGCTTGCCCCATATTCCATAGCTGTAGTACAGCCCGACATCAACGTTCCAGCGCATTCCGTCAAGGATATTGAAACGGAAAGACAGGAAAACAGGGAAATTGATATAAGTGTAACGGTTACGCACGAAGATATTGCTCATCGACACATTCTCATGGTTGCTCACCGCCATGTTCACCTTATTGTGCCCTACAAGGATATTTGCTTCTGTGCCGAAGCCGAACCATTGCCTGAGCCCGAATACCGCACCGGCACCTAAACCGTAGCCGGTGCCATTATCTGCGTTGCATTCGGTGATTTCGCTGAACTTGCTTGCATAATTCTGGGTTATGCCGGTGGTGCCGCCGAAGACATGGGCGTCCACCTCCACAAATTTCTTTGCGGGAGCATGGTTTACAAACTGGGCGCAAGCAATTTCCGGCATGGCGCACAACAACAGCACAAACAATTTTATTATAGCCTTTTTCATATCTAATCTGTGTTTATCCGCAAAATTACGACTCTCCCTCCACCTGTGCAAACCCGCCCGCAAATGTGTTGAAAAAAATGGCGTAATATTTTTTTGAAACAACACCGCCATCAATTAACTTTGCGGTGATTTTTCAAGCTGACCGCTTCCACTTTTAACCTATAATGCCATTATGACACTGAAACGCAACAAACTCTGGGTATCGGCACGCGACTACCTGTTTATAATCATAGGACTGGCGCTTTACGCCTTTGGTTTTTCCGCATTCATCCTGCCCCAGAAAGTGGTCATGGGAGGCATGGCAGGTCTCGGTTCAGTTGTCTTTTTCGCCACGCAGCGGCTTGCCGAAAACGGTTCATTCCCCTGGGCTATCCCTGTGGGCGTGACAATGTATGTGATGAACTTCATCCTTCTCGCGCTCGCATTCAGGATTGTTGCCCGCACCTTTGTGATCCGCACCCTGTTTGGCATGACGGTCCTTTCATTTCTCATTTACCTGTTCCAGCCTATGTTCGGCAACCTCCACATCCTGCCGGATGACCATCTGCTGAACCTTATCCTCGGCTCAAGCATCATGGGCATTGGCATCGGAACAGTGTTTATCCACAACGGCTCATCCGGAGGCACAGATATTGTGGCGGCAATGGTCAGCAAGGTCAGCAATGTGACTATCGGGCGCACAATGATGATATGCGACTGCGTGATTGTCGGATCAGCATATTTCGTGCTCAGCTATTCACTCGGCGAAATCGTTTACGGTCTATTGGTGACAGTCCTCACAGGATATATGTGCGACCTTGTCATCAACAGCGACCGCCAGGCTGTGCAGTTCACTATCTTCTCGAAGAAATGGGAAGAGATCGCACGCGCAATCAATGTGGAGGCAAACCGCGGATGCACCGCGTTCAACGGCATGGGCTGCTACTCCGGTCAGCAGGTCAAGATGCTCCTTGTAATGTGCCGCCGCATAGAGGCTGTGTCAATCTACCGAATAATCAAAAGCATTGACGAGGACGCTTTCATCACCCAGTCAAATGTAAACGGCGTTTACGGCAGGGGCTTCGACCAGATTAAGGTGAAGAGCAAGAAAAAACGCAATCTGCCGGAAAATGCAAAGCAAATCCCGGCAGACAGTAAAAATTGATTCGTCTCTTAAAGCTTATTTCTTCCCTTTACTCTTCTCCAGCTGGTGCTCAAGAGCCTCCAGGCAGGTATCTATCGCTTCTTCAAAAGAGTCCGCTACTTTTGTGGCAACCATCTTGTTCTGCTGCGGCACAGTCAGTTCGATAATTGCCTCCTTGTTCATTGCTGTCTCAGGCTTAACAACCTTAAGGGTAATGTCAGCCGAAGTGATATCGGGGTAATGGCGCTGTATGCGCTCAGCTTTCTTGTTGATAAACGCGGTAAGCTTCTCGGCGATGTCAAAATGGATGGCTTGAATTCTAATTTCCATGGTTTTCTTTTTTAGTGGCACGGGGATGCGCCTGTTGGTAATTCTGTTGTAACTCTCTGTATGATATGTGGGTATATATCTGCGTGGTTGCAAGAGAAGAATGCCCCAGGAGCTGCTGCACGGCGTTGAGGTCCGCGCCGTTGTTCAGCATGTCGGTGGCAAAAGAGTGGCGCATTACATGCGGGCTCAGCCGTGAAGCGTGCGCCACAGAGCCGAGAGCCTCATGCACTATATTGTACACGAGCTTGCGGTACATAGGCTCGCCGGACGGACGGAGGAAAAACTCCTCCGAGCCGCAAGCAACCGCCTCGTTCCTCAAAGCCCTGTATCGGTCTATCATCATCGCCAGTTCTGTTCCAAAAGGTATTATTCTTTCTTTATTACGCTTGCCAAGCACTTTAAGTTCACCGCTCCGGCTATTTACAGCAGAATCCTTAAGACCGATAAGCTCCGAGCACCGCATGCCGGTTGAATACAGCATATTGATTATAAGCCTGTTTCTCACCGCCTCAAAGTCGGTTTCATCTATTTCCGCGTCAATCACTGCATTTGTTTCCTCCTGGCGCACTATCACAGGGAGCGGTTTTGGCAATTTCGGCAGAGCGAGGTCGGCTGCGGGATTTCCTTGCGCGATGCCCATGCGCATAAGGTAGTGGTAAAAAGCACGTAGAGTCTGCACTTTACGGCGCACTGTGCTCTGACCGCAGCCGCTGCGCGCAACATCCAGCACCCATCGCCGCAAATCTGCCGCGCTACTCTTCTCAGGCTCGAACTCACGCTGCCCTCCACCGGTGGCAAACGACTGCCATTGGAGCAAATCGCGGCGGTAAGCTTCCACTGTGTTAGCGGAACTGTTTCGCTCACATCTCAGATATGTAAGAAAATCTTCTATCATAATCCAGTGGCTAAATGCTTGTTCACGAAATTAACCAATCCTGAGATAAAATCCAAATAAATCTCGTATCTTTGCCAAAACCATGAAAGCCACTCACATCATATCAACCATCATCATCTGCATGCTTGCCGCGTGCACCACCCGTCATGACCCGAGGGTGGAAGCGGCATTTTTACTCGCCGACTCCGCGCCAGAAGCCGCCATCGACTCTATCGCTTCGCTCGATTCACTGGTTCTCCCCTCCACCGACAGGATGCTACTCCGGCTCGCCGCAATAAAAGCAGCCGACAAGGCTGACATACCACTGCCGGGAGACACCGCAATACTGCCGCTTGTGGACTATTATTCCTCCCATGAAACCGACCGGTTCTACCCAACCGCGTTATACTACGCAGGACGAATATACTCCGAATCGGGAGACTACCCTACAGCGCTAAGCTACTTCCAGGACGCACTCGACATCCTTCCCGAGAATACGCCACAACTCAAGCTAAGAGGATGTGTCCTCAGCCAGACCGCGTCATTATTAGGCTGTCTAAGAATGACAGACAGAGCTATTGAATATTACAGGGCAGCTCTAAAAAACGATAGCATGATAAATGACACCCTGAACATGGTTTATGACATGGAAAGCCTTACAGGTTCACTTATATATGCACATAAAGTTCAAGAGGCAATTCAGCCACTGCTCAACGCAATAAACCAAGCATATCTGCAATGTCCGGAAGAAGTTCCACTATTACTATCATATAAAGCTAAAATACTGCAATTATCGGGAAACATAGATTCTGCAACAGCGATCATAAGAAATCTGCCTAAAGACAATACTATTTGCAAAGATAAAGGTGAGATTCTTGCCACGGCAACAGCAATATACCAGCAAGCACAACTATACGATTCCGTATTTGTTTTTGCCAAGGAATTAGTAGAATTACATGATTCGCCGAGTAAACGAATGGGATATTATTACTTGCTCCATGACAATATACGGCACTTGAGCAACGCTGATTCTATAAATGCATATTTCAAAAAATACCTTATAGAAACCGAAAATCATTTCTCAAAATTTGGGAACGAAAACACAATCATTCAAGACACCTATTATAATTATACGTTACATGAACGCAAACGCCTTCAAGCGGAAAAGTCAAAAGCCAGCATGATTGTAATTGCCCTTGTGCTTGCTGTTTTAGTTTGCATGCTTGTAATAGTAGCTATCTATTATAAATATAGGAGCCAGTTGCGCAAAGCTAAACTGAATGAAGCACTTGAAAACATCAAAAAACTCAAAGAGCAGATAGCGGGACAAACAGAACAGACGCAGCAGGAACATGAAGAACCGGAAGGAAGCAATGAAAATATTGAGGTTTGTCAGCCGCACGAACTTAAAGAAGCTTTGTGCAAACAAATTATTACAGCCGCACAACTCACGGCAAGCACATACATAATTCCGGATAATATCCTATCCTCACCGGAGTATTCAGAGCTTAAAAAGTTATTAACGCGCCGCAAGAAAATTAATGACTCAAAATACTGGCGGAATCTTGAAATAGTTGTCAACGGCTCTTTTCCGGAATTCAGCAATAACCTTACTATGCTTGCCGGAGGAAAACCTCGGCTTGATGACCTGCGCACCATATTGCTTATAAAATGCGGATGCACTCCTTCAGAGCTTGGAATCCTTCTTGGACTGTCAAAAGGAGCAATATCTTCCAGAAGAACCGAGATTTCCAAGCGTATTTTCGGAGGCAAGTACAACCTTAAAACCATCGATGCCGCAATACGCTTGTTATAAGAATATTAGCCGCTATTTTCCGCACTTTCTCCCACACTCTCATCCACTTCACTCTTTCTTTCAGCCATCAGCTGAACATAATCCTCAAAAAAACAAACACAACCCTCTGATAATCCACGTGTTATTGACTATTTTCAGCACTTCATGCATAAAATCCGCACTCAAATGTTTGGAGGAGCAGTCCTCGAGATTGTACATTTGCATAAACATATAAAAATGAATCGGATGAAATTGAAATTACTTTCTGCAATTTTAGTCATGCTGCTCATTCTGCCGTTATATGGCAAAGCAGACATAACAACACCTTTGGAACCACCAACTACGGAGGATCCAGTTCCAACGTATCCACCATCACATAATAAGCATAAGGCACCTCCCGCACCTGTGCTATG
>DAAJ01000062.1 GCA_001701115.1 Bacteroidales bacterium GP2 | reverse complement strand
CACCTAATAACTAAAGATAAAAAACAGTGGAATCAATATTTCATAATCGCCAGTATGCCCGCGTGAATTGGCACAATTATAACGTTGGTCTTTTCTTTGTTACAGTAAGTACTTTTTTATCTTCCATTATTGGAGGACTTAAAAGTGGTGTAAAACGATACGCTAATCAGAATAATTTCCTATTTGATTGGAGTCCAGGATTCTATGAGCATATCATCAGAACTCCAGAGAGCTATAAGAATATCAAATATTATATTAGAAACAACATTAAGAAATGGGATGGTCAAAAACATCAATACTAATCGCATTCATATTGTGGTCGTTCCAAGGAACGACCGTACTATCACAAACAAGGATACATAATCTTGGAGTAGTGGAGGTGTTGGGTAAACGCGCAATGAAAGATATAGGAGTCCAGAAAACTACTTTTGATTCGCTTGTATTGAAAGAAAACATCGCCCTGTCGTTTGCTGATGTCCTCACGTTCAATTCATCGGTGTTTGTCAAGAGTTACGGGCGCGCCACGCTCTCCACCGTCGCTTTCCGTGGCACTTCTCCCAGCCATACGCAGGTGACTTGGAACGGTATGCGTATAAACAATCCGATGCTTGGCATGACTGATTTTTCTACTATACCGTCCTATTTCATTGATCAGGCATCGCTCCTTCACGGCACTTCATCAGTCAATGAGACCGGCGGCGGTCTCGGCGGTCTTGTAAAACTCGGCACGTCGCCCGATGTGGCTGAAGGTGTCAATCTGCAGTATGTGCAGGGCGTGGGTTCATTCAGCACCTTCGACGAGTTCGCCCGGTTTACTTACGGCAGTGAGCATTGGAGCGTGTCAAGCCGTGTTGTCTATTCTTCATCGCCAAACGACTACAAGTATATCAACCATGACAAGAAGGTGAATATCTATGACGAAGACAAGAATATAATAGGTCAGTATAATCCCACAGAGCGAAACCGCAGCGGCGCCTACAAGGATTTCCATGCCCTGCAGGAGGTGTATTACAACACTAACAAGGGTGACCGTTTCGGATTTAACGCATGGTATATCAATTCCAACCGGGAATTGCCTATGCTCACCACTGACTACGGCAACGAGCGTAATTTTGAGAATCGTCAGCGAGAACAGACAATCAGAAGCGTACTCTCATGGGACCATTTCCGGAATAACTGGAAATTTGCAGCCAAAGGCGGATATATCCACACTTGGATGGCGTATGACTACAAGCGCGAGGTTGCTGAAAACAACTGGTCGTCGATGACACGCTCCCGAAGCCGCGTAAACACTTTCTACGGGCAGGCGGAAGGTGAACTTAACCCTACAGAGAAGTGGTACTTTACTGCCAACATATCAGCTCATCAGCATTTTGTCCGTTCCGAAGACAAAAACATAATACTTCAGGACGGCGACAAGGCTATTGTCGGCTATGACAAGGGACGTATCGAACTGTCCGGCTCCGCCTCGGCAAAGTGGCAACCTGTCAAGCCCTTGGGTTTATCGCTTGTGTTACGTCAGGAGATGTTCGGCGAGACTTGGGCTCCCGTTATCCCGGCTTTCTTTATAGATGGTCTTTTGTCGAGAAAAGGCAATGTCATGCTGAAAGCCTCGGTATCGCGCAACCACAAGTTCCCCACGCTCAATGACCTCTATTTCCTACCCGGTGGCAATCCGGATTTGAAGAGCGAGCACGGCTGGACTTACGATGCAGGTGCATCTTTCGATGTGAACTGGTCAGCACCTTTCCCGGTTTCGATGGGTGGCAGCGCGACATGGTTTGACAGCCGCATTGATGACTGGATTATCTGGCTCCCTACAACCAAAGGTTTCTTTTCGCCGCGCAACGTCAAGAAAGTGCACGCCTACGGCATCGAGGGTAAGCTCAACGTCGCTTTCGAGCCTTTCAAGGGTTGGGTGTTTGACCTTAACGGGTCTTACTCATGGACGCCATCTATCAACGAGGGTGAGAAGATGTCGCCTGCTGACCAGTCGGTAGGAAAGCAGCTCCCATACGTCCCCAAACACTCGGCATCCCTCACCGGACGCCTTACTTGGCGGTCATGGAGTTTCCTTTACAAGTGGGCTTACTACTCCGAGCGGTACACTATGTCGAGCAACGACTATACCATCACCGGACACCTGCCCAAATACTACATGAGCAATATATCGCTTGAAAAAGGGCTGTCGTTCAAACCGGTGAACCTTCAGCTGAAACTGGCTGTCAACAACCTCTTCAACGAGGATTACCTTTCGGTGCTGTCGCGCCCGATGCCCGGCATAAACTTTGAGTTTTTCATTGGGGTAACTCCGAAATTCGGAAAGAAAAAACTTAATAATGCCGTAGGGGCGGGCAAATAGCGGCTATGTGCGCAGGAGCGGGCGCACGCTGCTGCGGATAAGTTTGCGAATGGTCCTCCATTTGGGGAATATTACGCTTGGTCGAACCGGTCCGTAGCCGACGATTATAACGGTAAGTGCAACAATCGCGGCAATAGTAAGCCAACCGTAAATCTCTTTCATCGAAACAACAAGCGCCTGGAGCTGTACTGTGCCGTATAGCTGCCCTAAGGAGACATTAACCGCCGCCGTATTAGTATCTGTCATGGCAGACCCTATCATGGCGGCATTGTTTGCCATGCAATGCCGCAGGAATACACCGATAAGTGCCGGTCCGAGAGTCGCTCCCATTACCGCTCCTGTAAATCCGTTGACAGTCAATGCCTGAGGGAATACAAAGAAGTGCATTCCGCCTTGAAGTATTGATGTGAGGAACACAATGGAGATTATGACCGATGCCGCTCCGCGGGCAAAAAGCGGAAGAAACAGCATCTCTTTTTCAACTCCGTAGTCAATCAGGAAATAGAAATAAGCGAGGTAAAACAAAGCGAGGGCAAATCCTATCGCTGTCATTGTGCGGTAACGCCACCGGCGTAAGGCAAATGTAAGGTAGGTGAAGATACTGCCTGCTACAATTCCGGCAAACACATACCAGTTGAGGTCAATCAGGTTTGTTTCGTCAAACCCGAGGATTGACGCTGCATAGCTGTGCTCAAAAACATGCTCTGTGCCGAGCAGTGTGAAAAAAATCAGGTAAATGAGGGTGGCACGCAGGACATTATGGTTTGTCAACGCGGTAAAAGAGATATAAGGGTGGTGGAGGAAGGTCGCGCGCCAGAGATTGATTGCCGTGCATGCAATACCTATAATTACCGCACCGATTATCTCTTCCGATTCAAACCAGTCGTAGAAATTGCCGTAAACGCACACAAATGTGAAGCATAGCATAACGATGCTCCATAGCCCGGCTCCTATCCAGTCTATGCCGAGTAGGGGAATCTGCATTGGACCCTTGACCGGACGTACGAGAATCATCACGAGCAGCATCATCAGCGCAAGCAGCCCAATCATTATCCACTGCATGTATTCCCATTGCGAGTAAAAAGAGGTGTAGACAGTGCAGATGCCGCTGAGCTGGATAACGCTGTCAACCACAATATAAACGTAGCAGAAAAAAATCGCCATGTCGCGCACGGGAGTTATCCATAGCTGGATGGTGGAGTTGCATATAAAGGTAGCCCACATCCTCACCCAACCTGCAACAAAGCAGGATGCTACGAGGAGCGGAACAGATTCAGTGGTCGCCGAAATGAAGTTTGCCGCTATGAGCAGGGTGCCGCAGATGAGCAACCCAACCCGGTTTGAAAACCGGAATTTTAGTCGGAACATCACGGCGAAGTTAATCGACATTCCCACGAGCATGGCATATCCCGCCATGAGAATGTCCTCTTGCATCAGCCCGGTTGTTCCAACCATTTCCGATGCCGCCGCGAGATATAATCCTCCCGAAAACTGTATTATCATCAGGAAGAATATAAATATCCAGGGTTTTGCTCGGCGGGGAATGAAGTTGGGTATGTCCGGGATGTCAAATGGACCCTGTGGTTTATGATAATCCGCCATATCAGTATTTTACCTCACATTCCACATTCATGCCTGCGCGCAGGCGCTCCATGTCAGAGGGTTTGTTAGCGTTGGTAAACTCGATTCTGACCGGCACACGCTGGCGCACCTTGACAAAATTTCCGGCGGAATTGTCCTGCGGCAGCAACGAGATTTCCGCTCCGGTAGCCTTTGACATTGCGGTGACAATGCCCTTGAAAACCACTCCCGGCAGTGCATCCACTTTGATTTCTACTTCCGCGCTGTCCGCAATATGCTTGAGTTGCGTTTCCTTGTAGTTTGCGGTAATCCAGATGTCGGAGGAGTCCACAATGTCAAGCATTGTTTGTCCGGGTTGCACCAGTTGCCCAACTTGGATTTCTTTACGGGATGTATATCCGTCACATGGAGCAGTGATGACGGTGTAGGACAGATTGAGTTCCGCAGTTTCAAGCATAGCCTTTGCAAGTTCAACTCCGGCATCATTCTGCGCAATGCGCCCACGGATTTCCTCTACCACAGTCGTTGTGGCTGAACGCTGCCGCAGGAGCATATCGTAGCGTGCTTTCTTTGCCTCGTAATCAGTGCTGACGTTGTCGAACTGTTGCTTTGTGACAGCTTCTTTTTCAAGGAGTTTGCGGTAGCGGTCGAGTTCTCCTGCCGCGTGGTCCATGAGCACTTTCGCTTCTGCAATGCTTGCTTCGCTCACCGCTACATTTGATGATGCCGTGCTTACGCTGCGGTCAGCGACCCCGCGCCCTGCAATGGCATTCTGGTAATCGGCACGTGCCTGTGCCACCCGCAGGCGCATATCCGCATCGTCAATAACCACAAGGGTGTCACCCTTCCTGACCTTTTCAAATTCCTTGAAGCGTATCTCCTTTATATATCCCTGCACCCGGCTGTTTACCGGCACTATCTGCTGCTGGATACGGGCATTGTCGGTAAACTCGACATTGCCAGGGTGGATGAACTTGCTGCCGACCCATATTGCAGCAGCGATTACAACGATTATCGATATGATGTAGGAGAGGATTTTCTTATTGCGGTGGTTCATATTGTTCCGGATATAAAAAGTAGTTTGTAATAGGAATAGATGATATTGATTCGTGCGTTAACGAGCTGTTGCCCGGCATCAATGCGGGCATTTGCTGCGTCAAGCATGTCTGTAATCAGCGCCATGTCGGCGGAATAGCGTGTTTCGGTGGTGGAATAGTTGCGTTCCGCCAGCTCCACGCTTTTTTCACGGGTCTTAAGCTCCTCGTATGCTTCCATGTAACGGATATAGGCGGCACGGACCCCCATTTCTATATTGTCCCGCGCGGCAGCAAGCTCCTGCACGGAGCGGCGTGATGCCGTTTTGCTTTTAGCAACAGACTTGTTTGCTTTCCAAAGCGATGAGAGGTTGTAGGACACTCCAACCCCAATCCACCAGTAGCTGAGGTTACGGTTGATCGGTGGCACTTCAACGAGTATGGGTCCGTCTATTGTCCAGCCGAGCTGCAATCCTATTTTGGGCAGTTTTGCGGCTCTTTCAAGGCTCTCGGCTTTTCGGCTCATCTCCACTCCATTTCCGGCGAGTTTTAGCGCCGGGGAATTTTTCTCCGCCTCCTGTTGCCATGTCTGCTCGTTGCCGGCAGGGAGGGCGGTCTGTAAAATGGCGGAGTCAGGCACAACAGTTATGCTTTCGTCCAGTCCGGCGGTAACCACGAGGTTGTGGTTGATAATCTGCAGGGTATTGTCAATGCGCACTAACTCAAGTTCCATATTGCTTAGCAGAAGTTCATAGCGGGTAATGTCGTTTTTAAGCGCAGTGCCCTGCTCAAACCTCGCTTTCATATTATCCAGTACTTTCCGCGCCAGGGTGATATTGTTTTCAACAACCTTGCGCAGGTTCGCGTACTTGTACAGGTCGAGATAGAAACCTGTGAGCTGAAAGCGTATATTGTCACGCTGCAACTCGGTTGCGAAGCGTGCCGCTGTTGATTTAAGCCCGGCAAGGTCAATGCCGGCTTTGATAGCCCCGCCGGTATAAACTGGCTGGCTGATATTAATGCCGAACCCGCTGCCGAAATGAGGAATAGGTGCTTTCTGGTAATCAGAAAAATTTCTTTTGGTCGTGAATCCGTCTCCAATGTAAGAGAGTGAGAGAGAGGCGTTGGCATCAGGCAGCATCGCACTCTTTGCCACGCTGATTTCCTGTTTAGCCTCCTTCTCGGCAGTAACGTAGGAACGGATTGAGGAACTGTGTGCTTCAGCGCTTTTGAAAATCTCATCAAGGGTGACAACCTTTGGAGATTGCGCGAAGCCACACGCTCCACCGCCCATCAGGGCTGCAAGCACAAGCCCTGTGAGCAATCGGGGATTGTTCATAATAGGTATTTAAAATATAATGTATGGAAATGGAATGACTGCCTGGCAATTATGCCATGATGCACGGAAGAATGCGTGCGTCACATTTAATGGAAAAGCATCATTGGGTGCTCTTCCAACTCTCTTTGTAAGCGAAGTTTCGTACTGATGTGCCTATAATGGCGGGAGTGTAATGTAAGTCAGTCATATCGGGCGACTCTTTATGAATCGCACCGCAAAGTTACAAAAAATTCCTCTCCCGCCGATTTTTTTGTGTCGTGGAGGAGGGATTGTTTCAGGCGGGGATTTCTACGATTGTGTCGAAGTCGTGGATTGTAGCGTCCTCCTGGATTCCACCAATCCTGTATCCGTCGCCAGTGGTTTCACAGAAAAGGTACTGGCGACCGTTATGCTCCTTAACAACATCGTTGAGCCTGTCCGCAGGAATGTAGGTTGCCCAATGCGGGTTAAATTCGATTCCGATTGCAGCATGTGCAAGTTTTTTTGAAATTAGAACCAGCACGCTGTAACCGAGTTCATGGAACAGTGCCGCGGTAAGCGATGACTTGCAGTCGCAATCGCCCTCTTTGTCAAAGAGCACTTCATCCGGGAAGCGCATATATTCTTTGGCGAAGTCTATTCCTGCCGATTCCTCATCAACCTTGTATGCAATGTTTGGCGCCTGGCAAAAGTCAAGAGCGAATTGAACGAGGTCAATTTCCGGAAGCTCCGCCATGGTTATTTCGTTGCGGATATATTTTGCCAGTTCCCGGATTTTAGCCATCCTGTCCTGATTTGAGAGGAGGTAATTGAACATCTGGCGGATGTTTTCATCATAGGTGCGGCTGTCCCTGCCATAATTCCTGAATGGATTGTGGAGCCGCAGGTCGTTTATTTCGTTGCGGCTGAATTCAATTGTATATTTGCCGTCCAGCCTGCTTCCTCTCAGTGAGTCAAGAGTCCATTGGTATATGCCGGTAACAGCATCCTCGTCTTCGTCAAGCACGCTCACCGGCAATTCAATGCGCTCGTCGAAGTCAGACAGCCTCATTCCTGCCATTGCGCCTCCTAAACGGAGCCCGTCACCAGTGGTTTCGCAGAAAATGAAACGGGTGCCGTTGTGCATGAACGTCATTTCATCTATGCTCCTCCCGAATATCACCCCTTCGTCAATCCACTCCTCGTCCACCTCTACAGCTATGGCGGCATGGTTGATATTCCTTGAATATAGGAACATGGTCCTGCGTGCCATGAAGTGGAATATTGCGGCGGCAAGTAGCGCTTTGCTGGTGGCATCAGCTTCTTTGTCAAACAGCACCTCGTCCGGAAAACGGATGTAGCTTTCAAGCCGGTTTATGGCTTTGCTATTTATGTTAGGACGAAAAGCGATGTTAGGCTCCTGCACGAAATCAAGCGTGAACTGTATCGTTTCCGCATCGGTCAAACTGTTTTCCGTTGCCATTGAAGCAATCCTTTTTGCAAGGTAGCGGCAGTGTGCTGACACAGAGGCGTGCTCGTTCATGTACTGGAACATCCATGTAACCAACGCCCGCAGGGATTTGTCGTTGCGCTGGTTGAAAAATGGATTTATGTGGCGCAGGTCCGATATGTACTGTGAGTCAAAATAAAGAGTTACATCGCCTTTGACTCCTGATTTTGTCGGTGCGTCAAGAACCCATGTGTAATTGACCGGTATTTCTCCCTCCGGGTTTATGGTTTCGGCTATGTGGGGCGCCTCATCCTCTTCTTCCGCAGAATTGAATGCATCTTCTATTTTCCAGCGGAGATTGCTGTGGCGCAGCGCCATGTTTGTGCTCACGCCGAAAGCGGCGGCAATTGCAACCGGGACAAAATCGAGATTGTAAAATGAGCCGTATATGCTGGAGAAACTCAATATCACCGATGAGGCAAGCAGGATGAGCAGATCATAATTCCGTTGCCCGAGTGACTTGTTGAAAAGGTCGATTCGTGGCTGGATGGTGTTGGACCGTTCAATACATTCAATTTTGACAGCCCTTACCAGAGCCCATATTCCAAAGAAGAGGGCGCAGTAGAGGATATCCTCCTTTACATTCAGCCCAATCATGGTTTTATCAAGTATCTTTACCCGGACAATATAAATGAGCAGGTAGACAATGATGTATATTATAGCCGAAAGCAGTGCCGTGTCTTTCCATCCGTAAGCTGGGCTATTGTAGTATTCCCTGTAGTCACGTCGGTTCATGCGGGAATATATGGCGGCAAATGCTGCCGCCCTTGCTTCGGGTGGCATCAGGTCGCGGCGGGAATTATGGAACCCGGTAAAGCTGCAAACAGCTAACGGCATTTTAGCAGCTTTAAGTTTTTTCCGTTTTTCTTTTCCAGCGGCGGAATCCTCCGAACTTTGAGTGTCTGGCAGTCCGGTATAAACATTAAGCGTGCATTTCATCCAAAGGCTGCGCCATGTTCGTTTGCCGTATATAGTTGGAATTCCGGGGTTGGACTGCCGTGCGGTGTAGCCAACATATTCCGGATGCCTGTTTCCTATTTTTTTGTAAATGTAGCCTTCTGGGGTGATGAAGCCGCATGTCTTATACTCGGAGCGCCCGCTGTCGCTGTCAATATTTTCGGTCTGCAATTCAACATTTGCATTCTCGCTGTTGTCGGGAATTATGACCCTGCCGAGCGCCGGTCCGAGCCTCGCCCCAACAAGGTGGACTTCCGGTGCCTCCGCAGCATCGTTGCAGTCCATGAACCCGATTTTAAGCAAAGGACCTTTGCGCAGGCGGCATTTGATCCACACCTTGGTTTTAAAAAGGCGGATAAAGCTGAGTGCCAATCCCAGAATGAGGATAATTGCGACTATGTAATTCAGCATTTCGGTCATAGGTCAATCATTTTGGTTCAGACACTCGCGGTATATTTTCTTGTCACTGTACGCTTTGGCAAACTGTTCCGAGTCAAACAGCCGGAACCACTCGGTTGATGAGTCCTCAAGGCAGAGCGCCCACAGCAGCAGGGATGAGGGACGTGGGGAGTACCCGACGCTCTCCGTAGGCGGGTAGGGTGAACTGCCGCCGTCACCGTTTGCCCTGTCGCGCTCCATCCGTGCTTTTTCAGCCTGCTCGGCAGAGAAAACCTGGCGAATGCGCATCTTTTCATCGAAATCCTCCGTAGGCAATATGCGGTTGAGGTTCAACTGCTCAAAGCACCGCCACCGGGTAATGAAGATATATTTGCTGTAAACCGGGTTAAACCGGTCGACCTGGCTTTTCTTGTAAGTGGTGGATATGTAGGGGAGTATATAGTGCTCTGCGCGTGAATCATTAAGTTTTATATCAGCATACTCCCTGTCGGCAGATGAAGTAATCTCTCCATTTGTGACCGCAAAGTCAATCGCGCAACGCATGGAATCAACTCGGTCCGGCGACACGCGGCAATAATGGGTCAGTTTTTCACCGACAGTGTCATTTTCGCGCGGCAAAATGGCATCAGCAACCGCATCATGGAGATGGCTGTAAAATTCAGCGTGGCGGATTTCCCACTGTTTTTCCAACTCCGCTTCCTGCTGCTCTTTGGACAGCAAGGTTTCCATGCCGTTGTCATCGATATGTCGACTTACCGATTCCGTGAGCGCCACATCCCGGAAAAGCTCCCCGACCATCTCCTTGTGCTGGTTCATGAATATGAAATACTCCGGCTTGCCGATTTCTTTGAAAGGATAGCGGATATAGTTAATCCTCACTTCGGTATCATCCGCCTCGCTTTCCGGCAATAGCATGTCAAGCCCGAATTGCCCGGCTATAAGCGGCTGGTTGAACATAGACTCCGGGAAGAGAGGTTTGACCTTGTGCTCCATTCTGAGCCCGTTGCCGAGTTCCTTGCGAATCTTGTCGCAACGCTGAATATATTTCTCGGCAAGAGCCGTCATTTTGTCATAGAATGAATTTATTTCGAGTTCAATACGGTTTGCCACGCGCGCAAAAGCATCGTGGAGGAAGATAGCGTGCAGACGCCTTACCGCCCGCTTCTTAGCCCTCATGTAGCGCAAGTAGGAGAGGCATTGCACAAGTGCAGGGAGGATAAAGAACGCTGCTGCCCACCAGTAGCGATTGGCATACACATCGCCAAGGTCAATAATATATGGTGGAATTGAGCATAGTACCGGTATGATGGCAATTGCCCCGACAATGCCGAGGAGCACGCTGCGGCAGATGCGGCTCATGAAGGTTGACTCACGGCTGAGTATGCTGTTGAGGTCTTTTACCGCCTGCTTTTTTATTTCATTCTGCGCAGTATCTCCCGATTTGCTTGCCTGGTCTTCCATGAACGCATCGTGGTAGTCCATGAAGTCATTTGACATTGCACGGGGCACATGGTTTTCCTCAATATTGCGCCAAAAGACGGATTTGAGCGTAGGGCGGATACGTTTCCGCTTCTCGGCAAGTGATTCCTGCATCTCTTTCAGGAGTGCCGTCATTGCGGGGATGCCTCCGTCTGATGAGCTGAGATGCCCTAAAGCTTCGCGTATCCGTTCAAACAGTCGCTTTGAAGCATCTGAGAAAGTACGGCGGCTTTCCGTGGCAACAGTGTCCAGCGCATTTTTTGTATTTCGCTCAATAGTGTTGGTTATCCGGCGCATCAGGTTTGTGGAATAGTAGCGCAGGAAACTATTGTAGTAGTAACGCTTAAGATTACGGGCGAAAAAGTCACGGACAGGATGCGGGTTAGGCTCCTCCGGCTGTTCGTCAACCTCCAGCATGCTCAAAGAGTCGTAGCGGAAGAAAGAGTCCGGCAGATACTCCTCATCAGCGATTAGGTGGAGCGGCAGATTGAAAAGTTTGTTGTCGCCATCGCTTTTTATAGCCTTGATAAAATCCGTAGCCATGCGGTAGCGCGTCTTTTCATCTTCATACTGGGTGTCAAAATGGACTGACGTGGCTCCCATAGAGAAATAAAAGACATCAGCCGAAGATGTGCCGCTCAGAAGGGGATGTGAATCGTTGCATGCAAGGTAGAGGTGAACCAGGCACTGCATGAGGTATTCGGCGATAGCCTTGTCAGAAAGGAGAGGATATACGCACTCGGTGCGGTTAGGCACATCCTGATAGAACATCATGTGGTCGTAGCCGCGCAGGTCATTGACATGGTGCTGCACGTCAATTTCGCGTAGGGTGCGGAGCATGCTTTTGCGTTCGGCGACATGGCGGGTATTAAGGTCGCTGGGTATGAACAGCATTCCAATCACCTCCATGCCCTGATGGATATGGTGGGGCAACATGCGCCCTTTCTCTTTCTGGAGCAACCCTGCTATTGCAGGAAAAACCAGGCGGGTGAATTTTTCGCTCAGGTCTCCAAGCACCACAATGTTGATTTTTATGTCGGCATGGGCGTTGCTCTGCCGTAGCATCCTGATGAACTGCTGCCCTTGCGCCACAAGATTGCTCTGGAAATCATAAAATTTCTGAGCGGTGGCACGTGCCTCATGTGCAGATTCACCGTTTGCCGGAAAGTCAATGTCATAAGCCGATGCGTCAATGACGCTATAATGCCAGTAGCACCCGTCTATTCGTGCATTCCGGTCTGCTTCATCGCGGTCATGTCGGTCTATCTCTTCCCTGATTTTTTCCGGCGTGTGAGGCGCATTCCCGTTTTCGCCATGCGTTGAGGCATGGTTGTCCTGCGCGGCATGTGCGTGGCGTGAATCGGGACTGTCCTGCAATCCTGCTGTGTCTGTAATGTGTGAGGAGCAGCAATCAGATTCATCCGCCATGCTGACGTGGTCAATCTGCCCGAGAAGACGCTGAAATTCGTCTCTTCGGGCGGATTTTTCCCTCACATCGATAATCCAGAGCGGCAGCATGGACTGTTAGCGCTTAAAATCGTGAACAGTAGGATAGTCGTTGCGCAGAATCTGGAAGAAGATTTCGTAGAGCCGTTTCTCTTCCGGCAATCCGGCATTGAGTTTCTTTTTGCTGAGGTCGTCAAGCAGTTGTTCGTGCTTGGCGGTATAATGGCGTTTAAGTATGTTTTCTCCGGTCTCGGTCTGCCCGTTGTTATTGTATGATGTGCGCAATATAGCCTGAATCAACCGTTCTGCGGTATCGCCGAATCGGGCATTATGGTAGAGGTCAGAGTAGGTTTTGAACCTGTCAGCAAATGTAACACCTTCGATTTCCTTGAACAGCGGTCTGCCGTTGTCTGTCTTTTTGATGGCAAGTTTTCCTGCCGTATGGGGATTGTCAGTGAGGAATGCTTCCGACAATGCAATTTTGAATGACCGGTCGTAGTCGGAATAATACATTGTGTCAATGAATGCGTCTTTGTCATACCTGTCGGTATGGAAAAGCGGGGACAGCTCCTGGCGCATTGCCTCAAGCATAAGCATTTTAACGAATGTCCTGTGCTGGGGAAGAATTTCAAGTGGCAGATCGTCAATTGTAAGCTTGTCGAGGAACTGGGCGAAAAGGTGGTGGAAGTGGTACTTCTCACGGAAAGGCGCCCTCTCGTACACGCGGCGTATTGAGTCGTAAATGCGATAGTCTTCAAGCGAAAGCCCGAATTTTGATTTAAGCACGAGCGCGGTATTTTCGTTATCGTTCTTTTCAAAGCGGTGTTTAGTATTGCCTCTCTGGTATCCGAGCATTTCTTCCGCCAGCTCTTCGCTTCCGGCAACAAATATGATGTGCTCCTCTTTCTTTGTAACGTCAATACGGCTTGTATTGTAGCTGAAGAACAGAGCCGGACTCAGTGCCATGCGCACTTCATCCTTCTCTTCATTGCTGAGGTCAGCGAAGAAAGATGATATTTTGCGGTGGTCCCAGTTTTCCTGAATATCCTTGTTATTGTGGATTGCATCTTCAAATTTTGCAGTAGCGATGTTGAGGAAGTCGGTGATTATTTTCTCGGCGCTTACATTGCCACGGTCGGCGAGGACTGGGTTTGCGAAGAATAATGTTTCGCTTGTTTTCGGTGCGCCGGGGTCTTCCTCCTTAGCCTGCTTGATGAACACTTTATAGTTGGCGTCAATAGAGTCTTCATCGGTAGTTAGATAAATGCCGTTGTCAAGGAAGCGTGAGAGTTCGGGTCGGTTGGGCGTTTCTTCCTGGTCAGAATTAGCCGTGAATATTTTGGTGTAAAGTTTGCTGAAGAAATTGTCCTGCTTCCATCCGTTGCCGTCGCATATTTTTTTTAGCATCGGCAGGTAGACGGTTGTAACGTCCATGGATGCTTCCCCGAACTCGGTTGCAAGGCGCTTGTAATATCCTACGCGCTCGCGTGTAAGCTCTTCTGCTTTTGCAATCATGCCGGAGAGATAGCGGGTAATCTTGGAAATCTCATCGTTTTTCTCATCTGTGCAGAACACACGCTTGATTTCGTGCGCCCATTTATCAGCCTCAAGTTCAGTGTAGAGATTCACATACTCGCGGAGTGAATTCAGGTACTCGTTGATCTGAACCTTATTGTTCTTCATTATCTTCTCAGTGAAATCTATTTTTGCAGCTTCATCACTGAGTTTCTGAAGATCTTCTACTTTGTTTCTTAGGTCAGTTGCCCTTTGGCTGAGCTTCGCCTCCTCCTTCTCAAACTGTTCCGCCATTTTTTTATGGACTTCCTGAAGCGCGTTGAGGGTATAGGCAAGACCATGCTCGCGAATCATTTTTTCCGCTTCCTTCCACATATTTTCAGAGAGTATTGCCGCATAGTCAGCTATCTTGCTCTCTGTGCTTTCTGCTTTAAGGCGGTTGCCCAAAGCAACCAGGTCGGACATAATGTTGGTGAACAGAAGTTCTTCGTTCATCTTCTCGCTATCCGGGTCCTGATCGTCTATGGACGATTCAATGGTTCTCTTCCCAGCTGTCAGCTTATTGGCTATAGTACCTTTGATGTTGGGATTAAGCTCTTTGAAGAAGCGGTTTATCAATGGATCGACATCCTCTTTTTTCACGCGCGCCTGTGCTTTGTCGTTGCAAAGCAGCCATGAGCGGAGCACATCGCGCTGAAAACGCGCCCTCATGTATTTTGAGAACTGTTCGAGCGGTTTCTGGAGCGACACATATCCCATAGGCACCAGGAATTCCTCATGGTTATGCTCCATGATGTCATTCATGTAATTGTCAATGTCGCTGCGGAATGTAGCGCCAGCCTGCCCGTTGTGGAGATGGTAGAGCATTTCGGCGGTGTTGCGGTACATTGTGTTTGGCGTGCCGAGGCTGGTGCCCTTGTCGGTCTGTATGTCAATAGGCAGGAGATAATAAAACGGGCAGTAGCGTTTCTGGTCGTTGACAAGGTTATAGTCGTCGATGAATGCGAGGCGGTGCATCACGGTGTTCTGCTTGTCCTCATAACTCATTTTTTTGAATGCATTTAGCTCGCTGAACACAGCAAACGCGTTCAATGAGTATTTCTCTTCTGTAGAGTTGCTGTCAATAAATACTTTCGGCATATACATTGCCATGACAAGCTGCGGGTCGCCGTTGCCGACAATCTGATGGTGCAGCTGGTTTACATGGTAGAGCACATCGTTGAAAATGCCGGAACCGGTGCCACCAACAGTGCTTCCTACAACCCAGTAGTATATGATGCAGTCTTCACCTCCTACAGTCTTAACGTCATTCAGTGACGATATGGCACTCTGGAGCTTTGACTGGAAATCGGCAAGGGAGTGGGCAAAGGCGATTCGTGATTTTATGCGGAACGCCCCAGCGCCGAATGACAGTGGCTGGTCAGGTATCTTATTCGATAGCTCCTGCGAGCAAGCGTCAAGAATCCTCTTGTTTATAAGCGCCTTAGGATCATTCTTGGCTTCATAGTATATAGCCTGTGGATTTGCCCTTCCGAGGTTAACCAAATCGGTTTGCGGGTTGATGAAAGGCACTTTACCGGCCTCGAAGCTCTCACGGTTGCTTTTGTTAGCCTCGTCAATGTCACGCTGGTCGGTGTCAAGGAAAAGGAAGCGGTAGCTGTCGTTCATAGCCTGTAGCCTCGATTTGGACGCGGTTGCACGAGGGAACCGTTTCTCATAGACTTTCTGCTTGATCTGAGAGACTGTTTTGACGCCAGAGCCGCCGATGCCGATAAAAATATGCTTTTCGTTTGCCATTATATGAAGTGTTTAATTGATTGTCTGTTTGGGTTAATTGTCGGAGGATAAGGTTATTTTTACTGTATTGGTGTGATTGCCATTTGAATCATAACATTCCAGGTTCACTTGTTTTGAATATGTGCCGTATCTGCCGATGTTTCCGGAGCGGTTTTTCTTCGAGTTAATTACCTTAGACTGTCCCGGACCGCGACCTTCCCATTTGAATTTTGGTTTTGTCCAGAATAGGAACGGGTTGGACTTAACTTTTGTAAGTGATATGTTCCATTCCGCATCAGGCACATTACAGCCGTTTGTGCCGTTTGCACCGATATTCAGCGTTTTTCCGGAGGTGCACGCTACTTTTATAGGCTCGCTTATCGCTTCACCGTATTCATTTGTAATCAGTACCCTGCCTTTGATTCTTTCCCTTGCATTCCGGCGGATTGCTTTCAGTACAGCGCATATATATAATATAAGGAGTACGGCAAGGATGCATGTGGTGAGGAATGACAGAATAAATACCCAAATCCAGCGGTTTTGATGCACGGTTGTGTCGGAGAATGGTTTCTGGATGCTGAGTGTCTGTAATTCATCATCGAAATCGGTTGGCAAATCGAGTTTGACATTCAAGTCCTCATTAAAATTGTGGAATCCCCATTTGCCATGTTTTATCTGTCCGAGTTTAACGGTAGATTTTCCGTTGAGGGTTATTGATGATGCAGTGTCACAATCAACATAAAATTCAGAGCCGGGCAGTGTAGTGGTCTTGCCGAGTTGTAATGCTGTGTATAGTTTATTGGGATTCCATCCGAATTCAGCTGTCACATTGCCGTCAATGTCTGTTTCAGCAGTGAGAGATGGTTTGATTTCACGCTCATTATACAGGAGTATGACCTTGCGGAGTTTGTCTGTCATAATATCGCGTGTAAGCTGGTCAAACCAAGTCTGGATAGTGGTTTCATCATTTATAGCGTCAACAGATTCAAATCTTCTAAGTGGAGTCTGTGCATTAAAAACGCCCTCTTGCAGCTGGTCAAGCGAGTATCCAACTCCTGTGCCAGCCTTTGGGAGCCGCATTGCAACAACTCTGGTATAGGTATTGTCCGTGAGGTTGTTGAAATCGTTCGAGAGGTTTCCGAGCTCCTCTTTGGTCAGCTTTACCTCACCTTTGCCCGGAAGGTCATTAAGAAAGTCCGTGATTATTATCACGACATTCATGTCGACATTCTTATTTTTCAGAATTGCCTTGTTTATTGCAGAGACAGCTTTGTTTATATCGGTGTTTCGTTTGAATTCCGGAGAATATGACTCATTTATGTATAATGATGATAGTGCGTTGCACAGAATCTGACGCTGCGCATCATTTTCGATTTTGTTGCACAAGCCCGGTGTATTCTCTTTGGCATCTGTGCCAAAAGGTATTACGGAAACCTGTTCGCCATCTGGAAGCGCCATAGCAAATGCTTGAAGCATAGGAGTCACCAGATTGTTATACTTGACCATGGAACCGGACACATCTACTGCTATGATGTAGTGTGTAGCGGTATTTTCAAGCTCTTCCCGGAAAAGGGATGTCAGTTTCGGGAACTGCTTTTCAAGATATTCCATTGAACTGGTCTGTGCCGGTGCCATTAAAGCCGCCAGGCAAGCAAAACAGAAGAATGTGGTTCTTAATAGATGGTTTATCATTGTTTCACGGTTATAGGCGTTTGTCAGAAGCATAGCAAAATATGTTTGTATCAGATATTTGACGCTCCAGTGCAAATTTAATTAT
>DAAJ01000086.1:60131-64977 GCA_001701115.1 Bacteroidales bacterium GP2 | reverse complement strand
CGCGGGTGCGAGGCGCACTTCCACTATTATCCCCACCCTCCGCACGGTGCGCCGTGCCGAGGGTGGGGAATGGATAGGTGCTCCCCGATACCTCGGGTTGCGCTACGCTTAACCACGAGGCTACTCTCGGGACGCGCTCNNCAGTCATTCCAAACGCATAAATGTTTTTGAAGCTGTCAGATTCGTTTCTTAAACAAAAATCACTTTAATGGATAGGATACGACATGATATAGTTCTTCATCTCCTTTGACCTCGGAAACAATACAATAAAGCTTGGAATCATCACTTATTGCATAAGAGCCTGAACACTCCGCCGGAAATTTATATGCGTCCAGCAAATCACCATCCCAATTATACTTAAGCAAATATGAATCGGTTTTCTTTTCGTCTATAACCTTGGTTACTTTAACATAACAGGCTTCTTCGGTTGCATAGGGATTGCTATGAAGCCAATATTCGCCTGCATTTTTGATAAGTTCACATTCATCTGTCACATCATTACTTTCCCTATTGGTTCGAATCTGCTTTCCGTCTGTAGAATATAGAGCCATCGAATCAAAATAATAACTGAAAGCCAGGATCCTATCTTTCTTTGGATTTAATGCCAGACTATGACGCATGATTAAATCAAACGATGGTCCAAGTTCGTTCTTTAATTCAGCAGACATAGTAAGATAATATTCCACCGGCATTGTCGCGCCATTAATGTCCGTTACTATAAACAAATCAGGCGAAGACATGGGATGCCCCACCAATAAAGAATCACCTATACAAAGTTCTCCGACATGAATAATATCCTTGCTTTCCTTATAAGACGTGGAAAATCCTGGATTGTATTTTGCTGTTAAGATCTTACCGATAGAAGCATCATAGATAACAAAGTCACTGTCATTGTCAGTCACACATGTTTTCATAAATGAGCCTTCCACCAAATCAATGGGTCCGGACCCATGCATTATTGTATCCTCTACCCCGCTACAATCTTTGTTCAAAAAGATGATATCTACTTTATCATTTATACTTTTAAGCGCAATCCTCCCTTGCTTGACATCAATACCTTGAATAAAATATTCATCGGTGGTATAGATTGTATCGCCATCAGTAATTGTTTCAGCACTCGTAACGATTTCTGAAAGAGTGCTGACATGCTGTTTTTCACATCCTACTAAACTTATGGTAAAAACCAAAAGGCATAAATACGATTTCTTCATGTAGCATTGTATTGTTTTATTATTTGCACCGCAATATGCAGAAGCATAGCAGCAAGCGCAAAGATACATAAAACCGTAAAGATATGCTGCATGAAACTGAAAAAATAGCTATCGAACCAAATATTCATTCCGCAACAGGAATGCGCAAAAACATATTCAATCCGTTCCTGAAATATCCTGATAGTGCCGTGCGGCTTTAAAAACGCTCTCTGCAACTTTTTCACGAAATTCCGGCGGAGCAATGACCTCGGCATGTCCCCCATAACCAAGTATGAGACGTTCAAGCTCATTATTGATGACCACTTTGAGGGAAACCTGTATGCTACCGTCACGAAAACGCTGCTCCACTTTCTGCGATTTATGGAACGGTTTAGACTCTACGTATGGTGCTTGCTGGCGGTCTACTTTGATTACAACCCTCCGGGCTTTATCGCTAATCTGCCGTGTAACACCTATCGTATCGTCAAAGTAGTGCTCCGGGTCGAAATCCACGCATTTCTTAAACGGAAGTTCACTATTTACGCGAACAGACTTTATGCGGTCAAGCGCAAAAATATTTACCTGCGGCGCATGATTGGATGCTTTCTCGCATATAAGGAACCAACGGTTGCGATACTCTTTCAAAAGATAAGGATAAACAGAAATTTCCTCTGCATGCCGCGCCTTGAAGGACTGGTACTCAATCACCAGGGTCTGCTGTTTACGCACAGCATCATAAATCTCACCTATGAATTGCGCTCCACGGTATCCCACCACATGCTCCATATCCATAGCCGGAACTGATTTGCCGGTATGGCGAGAGATCTGTTCATTGAGTTTGCTTATAATATCTATGGATGATGCGAGCTGCGGAAAACCTTGCAATTGCCTGAGAATATCCAAAGCGGAATTGAGCGCATCCAAACCCTCATCATTGAGCGGAAGATGAGTGATGCTGAAATCAGGATCTTCATATTCATAGTATTTGTTGTCCCTCACAACAATCGGCGCATTATACCCCAGCCGGTCACTGCGCATAAGGGTAAGGTCATTTTGAAAGGTGCGACGGCTCACCGGATTGCTCCGACCCTCGTACTCGGCAAGAGCGTCAGTACACGCATCAATGAGGTCATTGATAGTCCAGCGGCGATACCGGTTCTGAAGGCAACGGTCAATAGTTGAAATCCTGATTAGAGTGGCTCTATTAAGGGGCATGGCAATTTTTTCCCCAAATATAGCATTTTTTCCATCGGTGCGCAAATATGTTGCGCACAACCATTATCACTTTGCAGGAAAAAACAGAATATATGAACATACAAGGCAAAACAACCACTGCAGAAATATTCACGGACAGCATCGAACCCGCGGCAATTGAATGGGTGACAAATTTATGCGATCATCCTGCATTTGCAGGCATACCTATAGTGCAGATGCCGGACGTACATTATGGAAGCTCGTGCAATGTCGGCACTGCATATCCAGTCGGCACTTATGTCAATCCGGACCATGTGGGAGTGGACATAGGATGTACGATATCCATGCACCGCCTTTCATCCCCTGTCAACCCTGAGGATTTTGCCCTGCTTGACCATAGAATCAGGGAGACCGTGCCTACCGGGAATGAAATATGTGCAAAAAACTCGCTTAATGAAAAAGACCTTTTCAAATTCCTCAACTCACAGTACCAGAAAGCCCGTTCCGGCGCGCCTGATTTAATCAATGAGTGCCCGAGGATAGATGCGAGGTTCATAAGCGATTTATGCCGCAGGATAAAGATGCAGGAGGGTATTTTCTACAAAAGCATCGGTACCCTCGGAGGTGGCAACCATTTCATTGAGTACGGTGAAGACGCCGGCAAAAATGAGGGTTGGATGACAATACATTGCGGTTCCCGCAATTTGGGCGCTAAAATAGCCAACCATTGGCACAATATCGCAAATAATCCAAAGAGAGCGGCATACATCGGCTACCTTTGGGGTGAATCATTATGCGGATACCTTTCTGACATGATAATAGCGCAGGCATACGCCCTTTATAACCACCATATCATCCGTGACCGAATTTTCGCGATACTGAAAAAGATGTGCAAGGCAAAGTGCGCGGAGTCCATTTTCACTACACATAATTATATATCGGTGACAGAAAACCGACCGATGCTTCGTAAAGGTGCAATAGAAGCCTCTGCGGGGAAAAAAGCCTGCATTCCATTCAATATGCGTGACGGAATAGCAATCTGCGAAGGGAAAGGAAACATCCAGTGGCTTAATACTGCGCCGCATGGAGCGGGACGCATAATGTCCAGGGCACAGGCAAGGAAGAACATTGCGCTCAATGACTTCCGGGAAACCATGTCCGGAATATTTTCAACCTCCGTATGCGCTTCTACAATTGATGAATCACCGATGGCTTACAAACCAACCGATGAAATTATTGAACTTATAAAACCTACAGTAGAAATCATTACAATGGTGAAACCTAAACTAAATATAAAAGACAACGGAGAATGATGAAATACATACAAATAACAGCCGGTAGAGGTCCGGTGGAATGTGCCCGCGCCGTGGCTCTTGTCGCACAGGAAATATCCAAGACTATTCCTGGGCTCCGCATGATTGCCTACGAACCACATAACAGTGAATCGAACTGCTATATGTCAATCATATTTGGAAGCACATCACCAATTCCACCGGACATAATCGCGGAATGGGAGGGGACGGTACTTTGGCGCTCCACACGCAACCGGTATCGTCCAGGGCATAAACGATGCAACTGGTTTGTCGGCGTCCGTTTCATAGATCCGGTGTCATTGCCTGAAATCAAGGATAGCGATATTGTGTACGAAACCTGCCGTTCCGGGGGGAAGGGAGGACAGAACGTCAATAAGGTAGAGACAGCTGTCCGTGCAACCCATATCCCTACCGGAATTTCTGTAAAATGCTCTGATGAACGTTCACAGGCACAGAACAAATCAAGGGCAAAAGAGCGGTTGCTCCTTAAACTGCTTGAAATACAGGACGCGGCAATAAACAAGGAAAAGAATGACCGATGGGCGCACCATGATGCCCTTCAACGGGGCAATCCAGTCAAAAAATTCTCCGGGATTATATGATTTTTGCAATGATACGGCACAATCAGGGAGATTTATGGAGGGATTTATAAAGAAAAACTTCAATTATCTCAGCTATTTTATGTAAGTTTGCGATACCTTTTAAATTCTAACCGATAAAAACAGAAAACAGCGCTATGAGACTGATTATCGAACCGGACTACGACAAAGTGTCTGAATGGGCAGCCAACTACGTTGCAGCACGCATCAACGAGGCAAATCCCACACCCGAACATCCGTTTGTTCTCGGATGCCCCACCGGCAGCTCGCCTCTGGGCATGTACCGTCATCTTATCAAACTTTGCAAAGAGGGCAAAGTCAGCTTCAAGAATGTGGTTACATTCAATATGGATGAATACTGCGGCATTCCCCGCGACCACGAGCAGAGCTACTACACTTTCATGTGGACAAACTTCTTCAACCAGATTGATATTCTCCGCGAGAATGTAAACATCCTCAACGGCAATGCAGAAAATCCCGAAGAGGAATGCGCACGCTACGAAGAGAAAATCAAGAGCTACGGCGGAATTGACCTTTTCCTCGGCGGGGT
>DAAJ01000086.1:52350-60062 GCA_001701115.1 Bacteroidales bacterium GP2 | reverse complement strand
CGCGACACCATCATTGCCAATTCTCGCTTCTTCGACAATAACGTTGACCTTGTGCCCAAGACCGCGCTTACAGTCGGCGTAGGCACAATCATGGCAGCAAAGAGCGTTCTTCTTATTGTCAATGGTCACAACAAGAGCCGTGCGCTTCATCATGGTGTTGAAGGCGGAATCAGCCAGATGTGGACAATATCAGCGCTCCAGATGCACCCGAAGGCACTCATCGTTGCAGACGAAGCTGCTTGCGAAGAGCTTAAAGTTGGCACATACCGCTACTACAAGGATATCGAAGCTGCAAACATCGACCCTGCAACACAGCTCTAACCGACACCACACATATCTATTTATAGCAAGAGTCCGGCTCACCACCGGACTCTTTCCATTTTTCAACTTAAACCTATTATTGCTGCTTATTTCATTTCAGTATAAGAAACCTTATCCATATCGCCATAATCAAGGTTTTCACCACCCATGCCCCAGATGAACATATAGTTGGATGTGCCTGCTGCTGCATGGATTGACCATTCGGGCGACATTATAGCCTGCTCATTGTGCAGCCAAACAAGGCGCTCCTGCTGGGGTTCTCCCATGAGATGGCAGATAGCGTTGCCTTCGGGCACATTGAAGTAAAAGTAAGCTTCAACACGGCGGTCATGCGTGTGAGCCGGCATGGTGTTCCAGACCGAACCGGGTTTCAATTCTGTAAGTCCCATCTGCAGCTGGCATGGTCCCTCTTCAAGAACATTTGCCACAATGAGCTGGTTGATAACACGGTCATTGCTGTCCTCCATTTTTCCTGCGGCAAAACTGTTTGCCTTTAATGAACCTTTGCGTCCGTCAATTGTCACCAGCTGGGTCTTGTATGCTTTGTGCGCCGGTGTGGAATTGATATAGAAGCGCGCGGGGTTTGAGGGATTCTTAGAACGGAATGTCACATTTTTATTCCCTCGACCCACATAGAGCGCATCCTTGAAATGGAGCTCATAGTCTTTGCCGTCTACATTAACAATACCGTCGCCTCCGGTATTAATCACTCCAAGCTCGCGCCTTTCAAGGAAATATTCTGCTTTGAGCGGATCAATGGTTTCCAGGGCTACTGTTTTTGCCACAGGCACCACTCCTCCGAAAATAAGACGGTCATACATGGAATAGGTCAGGTTGATCTTATCCTGCTCCATTACTTTAGGCATCATGAAGTGAGAGCGAAGCTGCTCGGTGTCATACTTTTTCACATCATCGGGATGGCATGCACGCATAATGGTGTATGATGTCTGTGCGCTTCCGGCAAGTGCTGCACATAAGGCAAGGGATACTAATACTTTTTTCATTTCTTTATTTCAGATATTAAATTCAGGGAATATTTGCACTTATCAGTAATATACTGCCAGTCGCCGGCAGCTACTTTGTCCTTAGGGAAAAGCTTTGAGCCCATTCCAACGCAGAAAACTCCCGCCTTGAACCATGCGGTAAGATTCTCCTCCGTCGGCTCTACTCCTCCGGTAACCATCAGTTTGCTCCACGGCATCGGAGCAAGCATACCCTTGACAAATTTAGGTCCGAGCACATCGCCGGGGAAAATTTTGCACAAATCGCAACCCATCTCCTGTGCGGCACCTACTTCTGAAACGGTACCGCATCCGGGGGTGTAAGGCACTCCCCTACGGTTACATACAGTTGCTACAGCAGGGTTAAACAGCGGCCCTACCACAAAACATGCGCCGCACTGGATAAACATTGCGGCTGTGGCAGGGTCTACAACCGAACCCACACCTATTGCAAGGTCAGGACACTCCTTTGCCGCAAATTTCACCACTTCTGCAAATACCTCATGCGCAAAATCGCCACGGTTGGTAAATTCAAAAGCTCTTACTCCACCGTCGTAGCAGGCTTTTACCACGCTGCACGCTGTTCCGGCATCGCTATGGTAAAAAACCGGCACCATCGGAGCCTGCGCCATTTTGCACAGAACAGCTATTTTATCAAATCTTGCCATAATTTTCTTTGGATTAATTATTATCGTTGCACCCTGCCGTTTGCCGACCCTCCCGCAAGCGCCTTGACCTCATCAGCGGAAACAAGGTTGAAATCACCGGGAATAGTCTGTTTGAGGGCAGAAGCGGCAACTGCAAATTCCAATGCTTCACCTTGATTATCCATTGTCAGCAAACCATGAATCAGACCGCCGGAGAAGGAGTCACCACCGCCAACCCTGTCGATAATCGGATTTATATCGTAGCGTTTGCTTTCATAAAATTCCTTGCCATTATAAATCATGGCTTTCCAACCATTATGGGTAGCGGAGAAAGACTCGCGGAGAGTTGATGCCACATATTTGAAGCCAAATTCTTCCGCCATAGCCTTGAAAATGCCCTTGTAACCTTCAGCGTCTGTTTTGCCGCTTTCAACATCTGCCGCAGGCTTAAAACCGAGGCATAGCTCTGCATCCTCTTCATTGCCTATGCACACATCCACATACTGCATCAGCGGACGCATTATACTCTGCGCCTTCTCTTTTGTCCACAGTTTTTTGCGGAAATTGAGGTCACAGCTGACAGTAACACCATTGCGCTTCGCTGCTTCGCAGGCAAGGCGAGTCAATTCTGCCGCTTTGTCACTGATTGCCGGAGTTATGCCGCTCCAGTGGAACCAGTCGGCACCATCCATGATTGCATCGAAATCGAAATCAGAGGGGTCTGCTTCTGAAATAGACGAACCCGCACGGTCGTATATAACTTTGGAAGGACGCATAGATGCTCCGGTTTCGCAGTAATATATGCCCACGCGGTTGCCACCTCGGGCAATATGGTCGGTATGCACACCATACCGGCGCAGGGCATTGACAGCAGCCTGACCTATCTCATGAGTAGGCAGTTTGCTGACAAAATAGGCATCATGCCCGTAATTAGCACAGCTGACGGCAACATTTGCCTCACCGCCGCCCCATATAACGTCAAATGAATCCACCTGGACAAACCGATTGCAGCCGGCTGGCGACAGTCGGAGCATTATTTCGCCCAAAGTCACTATTTTACTCATTATCTTAATTACTTATTTTTTCGTTATTAATACTTTCCATCAATTTAATGGCATCAACATAGCGTGCCATTCCCTCTGCAACCAGTTTGGCATCACGCATGGCATGAACCACTGTTGCAGGACGGTTTGTCACATCACCACCGGCAAAAACACCTTTACGGCTTGACATCCCGTAAGGATTTTCCCTTGTCAGGACATAGCCCCTGTCATCCACTTCTATGCCATCTGTGGATGACACTATGCGTGAGGCGGGAGCACTGCCTATCGCCATAACCACATGGTCAACAGGCACTACACTTTCAACACCGTCAATGTTCAGTGTCAGTTCCTTGAGATGTTCCTCATCGAGCGCTTCTATTTTGGTTATCGAAGTATTCCATAGGAACTTTACACCCTCCTTAACTGCATCCTCGTACTCAGAGCGCAATGCTTTCATTGTGTCAATACCTTTGTGGTAAATCACAGTCACCTCTTTAGAACCCATGCGGAGAGCCGTGCGAGCAGCATCGATTCCGGTATTGCCGCATCCAACCACATACACGCGGTCGCCGTTGCCGACTATCACCTCATCACGCGACATGAATCCGCTTTCATAAAGGCTCACGCGACGCAGGAAACGTATCGCCTGGCGCACCGCAGGATGATTGAGCCCCGGAATATTCAACCGGTTAGGCACTCCGGTACCTGTGCCGATAAAGATAGCATCGAACCCCTGCTCGAAAAGGCTGTCTATTGTATAGCTCTCTCCTATTGTAGTATTTAGGTGGAATACTACTCCGAGTTTTTCTATCTTCTTTATTTCACGGCGCACAACCTCTTTGGGCAAACGGTATTCAGGAATACCGTACATGAGGACACCACCTGGCTCAGACTCCATTTCAAAAATCTCAACAGCAAATCCTTGACGCGAAAGGTCACCGGCTATTGTAAGTCCGGAAGGACCGCTGCCTATCACAGCTACCTTGCCTCTGTGCTTTTCAGGAATGGCTTCATGGGTCAGTCCGGCATCAGAGTCAAAATCCGCGACAAACCTCTCCAGTTTGCCAATGTTGATATGTTGCCCTTTCTTGCCAAGCACGCAGTTGCCTTCGCATTGAAGCTCATGACCGCATACCCTGCCGCACACAGACGGAAGATTGCTTCTGCTGTTGATTATTCCCATTGCGTTGCCGAAATTGCCTTTGGCAAGTTCCGCTATCCATTCAGGTATATCATTGCTTATAGGACAGCCCTTTTTACATGACGGCACCTTGCAGTGTAGGCATCTCTGTGCTTCACGTATCGCCTCCGGAAGAGTATAACTTTCGTTGACTTCTTTGAAATTGTATGTCATTTCAGTTCAATTTTAGTTCAGTTTTCCGGGACAAAATTATGCAATTTTACTCAGTAGTCTGGATTTTGTCAGAATTTGCCGCAATCATGGCATGCTCGTTACGGATTATCAGGATGCGGTTCCACCACATAAGTGCCATTGTTCCAACTACAAGAACCCCACTTCCTATCCATTTGAGATTATGCACAAGCTGGAAAATGAGCCATGCGAGCGGGCTGCCTGCAAAATCAAGGCTGCCTCCGCTGAAACCTTCAGGTATCGCCACTGCGGAATCACCGGTTACAGCATAAACGTCACGCGCAGCGAGGCTGAACCATTCAGCAAGGTTTGTTACCATGTACAGTCCCATCACTATCACTACCAGACCTACAATAAATGTTTTGAACACATTGCCTTTTGTAAAAGGCAGAACGAGTGGAAACACGTAGAACAGACCTGCAAGCGATGCAAGAGGAAGAAACTGGTTGCCGGGAAGCACTACAGCGAGAATCAATGATACCGGAATAAGAAGAAGTGATACCACAAGGGTTGTAGGATGACCGATGACAAGCGCAGGGCTCATGCCTATATTCAGACCGTCCGCACCTTTGAAGCGGCGTGCTATAAGTTGCCTTGTCGCATCACTGATAGGCTTCAATCCTTCAATAAACAGCACTGTTACACGAGGGATAAGTTCCATTACAGCACCCATCTTTATACCAAGACCGAGAATATACGGTATTCTGTCAACAATCTCGCTCCATGACTCGCATGTCAGGCATCCGATTGCAATTCCTACCACCACACCGAGGAACAGTGGCTCACCCATAAGACCGAATTTACGCTTCATTCCCTCGGCATCAATCTCCAATTTGTCAATACCTGGAATTTTGTCAAGTCCCTTGTTGATTGCCCATGCAAACGGAGCGAAACCGGCGCAGAAAGGCTGAGGAATCGAAATGCCATCCATATCCTTATAGAATCTCTGGAACTTCTTTGCTGTCATATCGGCAATAATAAGTGTGAGGATATAGCATACTATCGCGCCGAAAAATCCCCAGGCGAGGGAATCTGACGCAAAATATATCACTGCGCCGATAAATGCGAAATGCCAGTAATTCCACAGGTCGATATTGACAGTGCGTGTGGTTTTGGTAAACAGCATCAGGATATTCACCCCGAGGCAAACCGGAATTATGAATGCCCCTACTGCAGTATTGTAAGCAACTGATGCAGCAGCAGGCCAACCCATGTCGAATACCCTCAGCTGCAAATGGTAAATGCCTACGACAGTATCAAGAGCCGGACCAAGTGCCGACGTCAGGAGAGCGGTGACTATGGAGAGCCCTACAAAACCTACTCCTACTTTTAATCCGCTCTTGAGAGCATCGCCGAACTTAATGCCTATGCACAGCCCGAGCACGGTGAATATCACCGGCATCATTACCGCTGCGCCAAGACCGATTATATAGCTGAATACCCCCTCCATCACTTAGGCTGTTTGCCGATATACGCGAGAATGCCGCCGTCAACGTACAGCACATGCCCGTTCACAAAGTTTGATGCATCAGATGCGAGGAATACAGCCGGACCCATCAAATCTTCGGGATTGCCCCACCGTGCCGCAGGTGTCTTTGAAATTATGAACGAATCAAATGGATGACGGCTGCCGTCTGCCTGACGCTCGCGCAACGGAGCAGTCTGTTCGGTAGCTATGTAACCCGGACCGATTGCGTTGCACTGGATATTGTGTTCACCGTACTCGGAGCATATATTGCGGGTAAGCATTTTCAAGCCGCCTTTTGCTGAAGCGTATGCGCTCACTGTTTCACGTCCAAGTTCGCTCATCATGGAGCAGATATTGATGATTTTGCCATGACCCTTCTTTATCATGCCTGGAATAACTGCTTTGGCGCAGATGAAAGGTCCAACAAGGTCTATGTCTATGACACGGCGGAAATCCTCAACTGCCATCTCCTCCATCGGAATACGCTTGATGATACCGGCATTGTTGACAAGGATGTCTATCGTTCCAACTGTTGCCTCAATGTCAGCAACCATTGCTTTCACCGCCGCTTCATCGGTCACGTCACAAAGATACCCCTTTGCTTCTATGCCAAGTTCCTTGTATGCTTTCAGTCCACGGTCAACAGTTTCCTGGCGTGAACAGTTGAACACTATTTTTGCTCCGGCATCTGATAGCGCCTGTGCTATCGCCAGCCCTATGCCGTATGCCGCACCTGTTACAAGTGCTACTTTGCCTTCAAGTGAAAAATTTACCATTTCTATAAGTTTTTAAAATTTGATTCAATGAATTACCTTTATTTGAAGAGGAGAATCAAGACGGCGCTGCAAATCCTCTACCTCGCATATCCAGCTATTGAAAGTGAGGGTGCGCCCCTTGCTCCATGATGAGCCCCAGTAATATGAAAATTCATTCCCCTCTTTATAGGGTGCGGTTGCAAGCACATGCCCGACAGCTGTACCACGCTCCTGAGGCAGGGGGCGATATGATGTTGCTCCTTTGCCGGGATTAACCACACCTATAAATATACGCCCGTATCCACGCCCCGGACCTGTTGTCGGATCGGAGTATGCAACATATCCGTTGCCGAGAACGTAATCTTCAGTCGCCGGTTTGTGGACAACAATTCCCGCGGCAACTGAATCCACGTCAAATCCCTCCAACCTTGATACCGTGTGATTGAAAGGAGTCCCTGCGTCAAGGGTTATAGTACGCACATCCTTCCCTCCGGCATAATCAAATGTCAGCTCAATTGTGGTGCGCAGCGGTCCGTTGTCAAGAATTTTCCACCCAGAAAAAGACCCTGGAAAAATCAGGTTTCCGTCGCGCCCGACAGGAGCCGACGCACCTCCACCAAGAGTCGCGCCTACATCATACTGATCCATGCCATTGCCGTGGTCTATATGGTAAGACACCTTTTGCACAAGTTCCTTAAAATAACGTTCCGGCACGACAGGGCGTGTGGTGGATTTGGTAAAGACATCATAACCGCTCACCCCGCCTCCTGAACCGGGACCGTATGCGCGGTAGGCGGCGAAATCATTCTCCCAAGCAAGGTCATCAACCCTTTCCGGATAAAATGCCGCATACACTATATTATCTATAGGTGCCGGCGTTCCTTCACTGACTGTGAAAACTGCGGTGGATTCAGGCGCGACTGCGGCAGGAAACACTATTTTGCCATCGTAGGTGCGCTGCCACGGTACCTCCGAGCCGTATGCGTCCGTTATTACAAAAGATTCCTGAGGCAACTCCGAAGCGGGTACCTCAACCATCTCCGAGCGAAACTGAGGCAAACGGTTGCTGACATTTATCCGGCGAGTCATCATGGTTATCCCTGAT
>DAAJ01000086.1:0-52281 GCA_001701115.1 Bacteroidales bacterium GP2 | reverse complement strand
ACAGCTGCACAAGCAACTGTTTCTCTCTACAAAATTAAGAACATGTGCGCAAAATCTCCTGCTATAATTGTCCATATCTGTTTACAAAATAGTCCACACTTCAATGTAATTTTCCACTTATCATAGCATTCTACTCTACCATACTCCAATTTTTTACTATTTTTGCGAGGTATTAATCACATCAATCAGGGATAACCATGATGACTCGCCATAATCTAATTGGATTAAAACGTACATTAACCTTGCCATACTATATATTCCTTCTCCTGTCAATGGCAATTGCGCTTCCGGCAAGAGGAGAATACTTCCGTCATCTCACATTAGGCGATGGTCTGAGCCAGCCGTCTGTAATGGCTATCACCCAGGACAAGCTCGGAAGGATGTGGCTCGGCACAAGGGAGGGAGTGAATGTTTACGACGGAGTTGGCATAACATCCTACAAAGGATGGATTACCCAGGGGCAGGATGAGGACAGGGTGTGGATTGGCAATGAGGTGAGCGCTATTGTCAATGACTCAACCGGCAACCTTTTCATTATGATTGATGAGGATATCGTTAAATATGACCTTACCGCCGACCGCTTCAGCAAATTCACATCTTCCGGCAATATCGAGGCTCTTGCAGACAACAATGGTGAAGTGGTATATGTGGCTGGCGATTCCATATTTGTCAAAAGCCGTGGCAGTGACGTTGTGAAGTTTGCATTCACTGTACCGGAGGCAGAAGATTTGACACACATTGCTGTAGACGACAAGAACTACTATGCTTCAACCCACAAGGGGCTGCATATATTTGACCGTGTCACACGTTCACACCGTGTGCTTCTTCCCGACATGGATATCTTCTCCTCTTTCGTTTCACGCAACGGCACATTATGGATTACCACTGTGTCAGACGGCATGTACAGGTTCAGCAAAAGCGACACAGAGCCGGTTGCGGTATCTATGCCTACACCGCCGGAAGGGGTCATGGGTGCCAGGCAATGCCGCCATGCGATAGAGGACCACAATGGCAAGATATGGTACGGTTCCTTCAGCGGGCTATTCTGCTACGACCCGGCAACCGGCGAAACCCGCCACATAAAGATACCTATGAATATCGGAGGTCTTACCCACTCATCGGTTTTCGGCATGCACTGCGACCGTAAGGGAAACCTCTGGGTTGGCACATACTACGGAGGAGTAAATTATTTTTCTCCTGACCATGACAAGTTCCTCAACTTTAATTACGACGGCTTTGCGCCCGATAATCTTTCACACTCTTTCGTTAAGGACATGGTGGTAGACCGCAACGGGCACCTGTGGTTTGCTACAGACGGTGCCGGAGTAGGGTGCCTTGATGAAAACTGGAACATACTCACGCATCTTTTTACCCGCAGCGCGGACAAGAGCCTGCGTCAAAACAATATAAGGTGCCTGGAATATGACTCTGCCGGCAATCGCCTGTATATAGGCACCCATCTGGGCGGTTTGTCTATGTTCGATATCGGCAAGCAGACTGTAACGAACCTGATAGATGCGCCGCAATACCAGAAAATACCCGGCAATGTGATTCACAAACTGAAAGTCCATGACGGCAAGCTGTTCATAGCCTCCCGCACCGGACTATCATGGATGGACATGAAATCCGGAGGCATCAATAAGATAAATACAAATCTTGTCCCTACAACATTTGATATCGACAAGGAAGGAAACCTCTACTGCACCTCTGCGCTGTATCATACCGTTTACAAAATATATAATCCTACATCAGACACGCCCAATATTGTGTCAATCATGCCTCACGACCCCAAGCTCTATCCAACCCAGATTTGCGCCATAGAGAAAGGGGTACTCATTGCCACACTCGGCAACGGATTGCTTTTTTACCCCTACGACGGTTCACCGGTGCAACATATAAATACCACGAACAGCCGCCTTCCGGACGACTATTGCTATGCCATAAGCAAAGGCAGCGGCGATGAAGTGTATGTCACTACCGCAAACAATGTGGTGAAACTGGATATGGCAGATCTATCCATGCAAACCGTCAATTTCTCTGACTATTTCCCCGAATCCCACATAATCAATGAGTGCGCCCTGCTGAGCCTGGCTGACGGCGACATACTCGTGGGAAGCACAAAAGGCATAACACGCCTTAACAACAGTGATTTCAATACATCTGCGGTTGCCGATGACGCGCCCAGTATTTATTTTTCAAAACTACGCCTCCAGAACAAGGATGTGACTCCGGGAGACGGCACCGGTATACTTGAGCAGGCGCTCCCCTACTCCAAAAGCATAGTCCTGCCGAGCGACCACAACGATTTCAGCATCGTCATAGGTGTCAGTGACTATCACGCCACTACAGGCACTCCGATGATTGAATACAGGATGGACGGAATTGACTCACGCTGGCTTACAGCCTCAGGCAACGAAGTGCGCTACAAAAATCTACCCTCCGGCTCGTACAGGTTGCGCGCAAGGCAGCCGGACGGCAAAGAAATTGCCATAAATGTACGGGTAAGCACGCCGTGGTATAATTCATGGTGGGCATGGCTCATTTACATTGCCCTGGCAATTGCGGTAGGCTCATTCGTAGTGCAGAAAACGCTTGTTGCGGCACGTTTGCGCCTCTCCTTAAAGAAAGAAAAGACTGAAAGGGCACAGATTGAAAAACTCAACCAGGAGAAGTTTGTGTTCTTCACCAACGTGAGCCATGAGTTCCAGACGCCTTTGACCCTTATAATAAGCTACATCGACATACTCATGTCACGCTACAAGCGCCATCCGAAGCTGATTGAAAGCCTCATGAGGGTTCGAGCGCACTCCGAGCAGATGAGCCACCTGATTACACAACTGCTTGAGTTCAGGAAACTGCAACAGAACCAGCAAGTGCTGCGTGTAGGGCTGCATGATGCAAACGAAGCATTGCGCGAAACCGCAATTCCTTTCTGCGATTATGCCACCAAGCGCGGAATTGACTTCACCATCACTACCTCTGACGAAAATCCGCGTGGAGCTTTTGACCCGGCATTGCTCAACAGGGTACTTGTGAATATCCTTTCAAATGCGTTCAAGTACACGCCGGACGGCGGTAAGATTTCATGTGCTGTAAAAACATCCCCGGAAGGAGACGTGGTATTTGAAGTGGAAGATAATGGTAGAGGCATCGCTGAAAAAGACTTGCCGTACATTTTTGACAGATTCTACAACGGCACTGCGGACGAACTGAAACGGTACAACGTTGACTACCATAGTACCGGCATCGGGCTCGCATTTGCCAAATCTATTGTTGACAAACACCACGGCACTATCAATGTTAAAAGCCAGGAAGGTGTTGGTACTGTGTTCAGTGTGGTTATTCCGGGCAATTTAGAGGTTTTTGCCGACGACACCAATGTAGTAACTGCGAACTATCCCGAATACATCCCGGCTCCTCAAGATACTGCAACTTCCGACATTTCATCACAGCAATCCCAGACTCAGCATACCGGCATTGAGGCTGCGACAACCCCGGAGGAAGAGGCTGTGCCTGACATTACCGATGACAATGGCACAGAAGCGGACAATGGCAAACAATTGCTGCTCATTGTAGAGGACAATGTTGAACTAAGAAACAACCTCGTTGAATTCTTCTCTGCATATTTCCGTATCGCTGAAGCAGAGGACGGTGAAGAAGGTTTGAAAAAAGCGAGGGAACTTACTCCGGACATCATAATATCAGATGTGATGATGCCGCGCATGAGCGGCACAGAAATGTGCCGTACCATAAAGGCTGATTTAGACCTCTGCCATATCCCGGTAATCCTGCTTACCGCCCTGAGTGCGTCAGAATCAAAACTTGAAGGGCTCAACACAAATGCTGATGACTATGTGACCAAGCCATTTGAATCCACGCTCTTGCTTGCACGCGTCGACAACCTCCTGCGCCTGCGCCGCATACTCAAGAAGCAGTTTGAAAAACAACCGGTAAACGAGGTGGATATGTCGCTTGTCAACCCTCTTGACCGCGACCTGCTAAAACGCACCACTGAGGTTATTGAAAAGCATATTGATGACCTTGAATTTGACATACCGCTCCTTTGCCGTGAGGTTGGAGTATCTCGCTCCCTCTTTTTCAACAAATTCAAGAGCATCACCGGCATGACGCCCAATGCATTCATTCTCAACTACCGCCTAAAGTATGCGGCCGCGCTTCTAACAGCGCAGCCGCATCTGAGTGTTGCCGATGTTGCTGACAAATCCGGTTTTGCTACCGCGATATATTTCAGCCGTTGCTTCAGGAAACAGTTCGGTGTATCGCCTGTCAATTACAGGAAAGGAACCACGGATACTGAAGCCACCGGAGATGATAAACCTTAATTTATATACCCTTATCTATAATTATACTCAAGTTTTTACTACTTCTTTAGCGAAACATGACCATCTATCGGTATCTGTCCGCCGCTCCATGCACGTTTTTGGGTCCAGGGTTCTGCCGGATCGGTCCAGAAAGGATGGTCGGCAGGCAGACCGAGGGGAAGGAACATGCATGAAGTTATGTATAGGCTGCCATTGTTGGTATAGCTGTTGCTGAGTTCAGGCTGGTGACCGGCAAATCCGAGGGCAAGATAACCACCGGGGGTAAAGTTGCCAGGGACTTTAAACATATTCTCCATTACCGCTGTAAGGGCAGAGCGTACAGACCCGTTTGTAAGTCCGTTGGGGAAACCGTACTTCCATGCCGACATGGCAAGGGTCTGGAATGCACCGAGGCGATACACAACAGAGCGCCCGAATGCCGGATAAGTGCCCTCCGGAGAAATAAGGCGCTCAATGAACTGGTTATAACGCTGCATGCGCTTTACAGCTAGTTCAGACTTGATATTGCCTACCCAGCGGTTGCTCGGTGTAGGATTCTGCTCTACGGTTTCAAGCATTTCAATGTACATCGGATGAATGACGTAAGCATTATAGTTGTCAAGGGCAAGTTCAGGACCGTCGCCATACATGCCGTCGCCAAGGTACCATTCATCCATCTTGCGTCCAACGGTGGTAAAAATGAAATTGTCGGCACTCTTAGGCTCAGCCATAAGGATAAACGCCTCGATTATTCCACGGAACAGGAGCCAGTTGTTGTATGCAGGGCGATGCTTGCGCATACCTTTGAAGCAGTCAAGGTAACGGCGTTGGGTAACGCTGTCGAGCTGCTGCCATGTTACCTCAGGGGCACGGAGAAAACTCTCTGCAAGATATGCAGCATCGACCAGCGGCTGCGGATGCGATCCTCCCCATAGCAGGCAGTCGGGACTTTCCGGATCAACGGCATTCTTATATGAAGCAAGAGCCCATTCGCGCAGCTGTTTGCGCTTCGCTCCCTCCTCCGTATCGTCATCGGGGAGAGCAAGCCAGGGGGTAATGCCTGCCATAAGGCGTCCGAAACACTCCATGTATGACACCTTCGGGTCGCGTCCGTCCCAGTTGGGGCTCAGTTCGAGTTCCATATTTTTCTGCAGCTCACCCTTGCTCATGTTTTCAAGCACAGGAGCCGCTATGCTGTAGCATACATCAACCCACTTCTCACGGTCGGTTTTTACCGGTGCCTTAGCCTTCCCTGCTGCAAAGCCGCAGAGAGAGGCGCACGCAAGTAATGAGGCTATAATAACCTTTTTCATCTTTGATGCTTTGAGAGCGTTCATTTTTTGTTTTCAATGTCACGCTTGCGCTTCAACGCCTCAAGATAGTAATAGTCGGCATAGTTCAGCGGCACATCGATTTCGCTGTTATGAGGAATTGAACCTGTAGAATGTTTGAGTATGAAGCGTCCGTTTTCACCGGGCTTTGCTGTGTACTCGTCTGAAGCAAGAGATGCCATGATTTCATCCGCGTACGCTTTATATGATTCGGGATTCTCAACAGGATATCCGGACAGTTCATAAAGTGCCGACGCTATGATTGCCGCTGTCGAAGCATCGCGGGGCTCGTTGGGAATATCAGGAGCATCCATATCCCAGTAAGGGATCTTGTCGGCAGGCATATTCTTATGGTCGCGCATGAATTCAAAAGTCTTCACAGCCTGGTCAAGGTAACGCTTGTCACCGGTTTCACGGTGGCACATTGTGTATCCGTAAATCGCCCATGACTGACCGCGGGACCAGGATGATTCGTCGGCATAGCCCTGTCCGGTCATGCGGTTTAGCACCTCGCCTGTCTCGGGATTGTAGTCAATGACGTGGTAGCAGCTTCCATCAGGACGGAAGTGCTCTTTGAGCGTTGTGTTGGCATGGTTGACTGCAACGTTGTAGAATGTCGAGTCACCGCTTATTTTTGTAGCCTCAAATAGAAGCTCCAGATTCATCATATTGTCGATAATCACGGGGCAAGTCCACCCGCGGCTTGCCTGCCATGAACCGGGAGAAACATTCCAGCTCTGGATGACTTCAGCACCGGGACGGTAACGGGTGCAAAGGCTCTTTGCTGCGGTAACAAGGACAGAATCATATTCCGCTTGCTTGATGAAACGGCGTCCGTTGCCGTAAGAGCAATTGATGATAAAACCTATGTCATGGTGGCTTGTCAGGTTCTGTGCTTCTGCAATTGACTCAGTGTACTTCTCGGCGAGAGGCACAAGGGTTGAATCGCCGGTGAGTTCATAAAGATACCACATGCTGCCGGGGAAAAATCCGCTGCGCCAGTCGGCATATCCGCAATATGCGGTGCTGAAACGATTGCGTTTGGTTGTTACCGGATTGAGGACTGTGGATGATGTATCAGACTCGATAGCGTCTATCTGAAGAGCCATCTGGGCGGCTGCATTTTCAACTGCAGCATCAAACCAGTCGGCACTCTCTGCTTTCTGACCGGAAGTTGAGCATCCGGTGAGGATAAGAGCGGCGATGCCGCCTGTTATAAGATAATTTTTCATATAGTATGTTGATTTTAAATATGATTGTTACTCGTCAAAGGGCTTTTATAGTATATGTGTACGAACCCTTATTCGCGGGCTTTTTGTCTTTTAGGGATATGCGGCTGATTTTCGGTCCCCACACATTACTCAAGCGGGTATCAGGCAGCTCCTGGTCTATGACAGTCACTTCAAACTGTGCCGGATTATAAGTCAAGGTAGCTTTATGCCCGTTAGCATCAATATTGACTACTCCTGGTTTTGATGCGTCTATATTACCCCAGCTAAGGAAATTCACTACATTGGGGGTCTTTGCATCCTTAAGGTCAAAGCGGTCAGTAACCTTAACCTCGCGTCCCTTGACATTGTAGGCGCGTGTCCAGTTGTTGATTCCAGCCTCTTCAGGATAAGCATTGGTAAGGTTAAGCTCAAAGCTGTTTTTTCCAGCCTTGACGTCCGATGCCTTGAACTTGCGCCCGTGGGGCTGCTCGAAACCGTTTATTACCGGAAGATTGTGCCATCCGCTCTGCATTGTCCATATTGAATAACGCTCGCTGCTGAAGGTCTGGCGTGTATAAGTGCCGACACCGGCATCAATGATTATAGGATAATTGTCTGCCCACACTGAGAAAGTTCCCGCATCGTTATGATTGTGGCTTTCATCATTAAAGCCCCCCTTGGTTGCGAAGAAAAGATTCTGTGGAGTGGAAATATAGCAGAATTCGGTTTCAGGATACCAGGTGTAGGCAGGACGCTTGAACTCGGCTGAATATTCCCTGAGTTCGGGAGCGATATTAAACGCGGCGAATGTGCGGTATATGTCCCTGCCGTTTGTCGGAGCTTTTTTGTCGGTGAGCATGAGTGCCGCGAAACTCTTCAGCAAATCTGAATCAACAGCCTTGCCGTAGCGGTACACAAGGAAAGGATCACCGCCGCCACGGGCGCTTGCGTCAGCGAAATTCACAACCCAACCGTCGCCTACGTATGAGCGTGCGATATATTCACCCATGTCCTTTATAAGTTTTTCATCGCTCATGTTTACTTTGCCGCCGGTAGCGAGGCTTAGCATATCCACATAATCGAGGGTCTTGCCTGCGGCATGTCCCCAATAGGACGGTCCCTCCTCGCAAGCGCCGTCACCTTTAATATAATTAAGGAACTTATCCACGCCAAGCATGGTGTTGTAAACAATATCTGTGTATCTGTCCTTGTCATCCTCCATGAGCATTGCTGTCATGAGCACATTGCTCTGGCACCATGGATTCCAGTTGTTCAGCATCCTGCCGTTGTAATTGCGGCTGCCGTCCCACCACCATTTGTCATATTCAAGGTATGGGTCAAGCACGCGCGTTTTGAGCTCATGGCGGAGCCTGCGGGATATTTCAGGATTGATTTTGTCAAATTCCGGCTGCATGAAATAATATACCCATGAGTAAAGGTTGCCCATGTCACCTGCAACAAGGTCTATAACCGGTTTGTCGTATGGCTGGATTGAGCGTCCCGGCTTGATTGCGGGAATATGTGCGCTCAGAGCCCATGAGGTCATTTCAGATGCGGCATAAACTCCGTTGATAAGCTGGTCGATGAACCTGCCTTTACCTTCGGCGAGCTCCGCAAGCAGAAGGTCGGCTACGGCATTATTGTTTGCATCAAGCGGATTCTCCATTATCTTGCGGTTTCCGCTTCGCTCGTATTCCAGGTAATCGGTTGCCTTGACTCTTGGCCAGTCATGTGACAACGCTTTTTCACCACGCTTTATATAAAAGTCTTTGTTTTCGCCGAGAAGAGCATCCCAACCGGCACGGTCGCTGTAAGCCGGAAGTGTAACCCACTGCTGGTCGGGAACGAGTATTTCTTTCAACTCATCTTTAGTAACCCTTGATGCAATCAGGTTTCGTTCCGTGTATGCCGAAGCGCCCATAACACATAGTGCCGCAGCGGCTATTGCAAGTAGTTTTTTCATGTGATTTGTGATTTTTGCCGTAAAATTACATTATCCCGGCATAAAAACAACAGAAATATAATCCATAATACTGGACACAATTATCCATGCACGCTACATGGTGCGATTTTTCTGCTCCTGCACAATTTAGACAAGTATTTAGGACGATTTTAGGCAATTCCCTATTTAACGCCGCTGTAATTTTACCGCGTAAAAGCTTCGGCTTTAAACAGATGACAATAATCATTAACATTCAATCATTATTCACTATTACAAAAATCAATCTTAAATTTAACCAGCTTATGATTCACAAGGCAAATCAGAACCGGCATGCATCGTATAGCCCTTTATTTAATAAGGTGGCTATTGGAGCTGCACTGGCTGCCCTCTGCGTTTTCCCGTTCGCGGGCACACAGAGCGCTTACGCCGCTCCTTCGACCCTTGCTGTCAGTGCTGCTGAAAACTTGGTCACCGTTAAGGGACAGGTTTTAGACTCCGACGGCGAGCCCCTCGTTGGCGCAACAGTCAAAGTTAAAGGAAAAGCCACTATCGGCACTATGACAGATGCCGAAGGCAACTACACCCTCAAAGTTCCGGCTGGGTGCACCCTTGAGTTCTCCTGCATTGGAGTGCTTCCCCAGAATGTAAAGACAACACCGGACGTTTCTGTCTACAACGTCACCCTCCAGGAGGATGCCACCTCACTTGAAGAGGTTGTCGTTGTTGGTTACGGTCAGCAGAAAAAAGTCAATCTCACAGGTTCGGTATCATCCATCAACGCTGAGAAGATTGCTGAAAACCGACCCATTTCCAACATCTCACAGGCTCTTGCCGGTCTTGCTGCAGGTGTCAACGTTACATCAGCCAACAACCAGCCGGGCGACAACAACGCCACAATCAGAGTGCGTGGTGTCGGCACACTCAACAATTCTGCACCGCTCGTTATTATCGACGGCGTTGAAGCTGGCATCAATACAGTGAACCCGGCGGACATTGAATCAATGTCAATCCTTAAGGACGCTGCATCTGCCGCCATCTACGGTTCGCGTGCTGCAAACGGCGTTATCCTCATCACCACCAAAAAAGGTACCGCAGGTTCAATCAAGGTCAATTACCACGGTTATGTTTCATTCCAGTCCATCCGCAAGACCCTCACACCTGTGAGCAACTACGCGGACTACATGGAACTCGTTAATGAAGGTATGGAAAACACCTATGGTTCAAAGAACTATACTTTCTCTGACGAAGTGATTGCAGAATGGCGCGCTCATCCCAATGAACCACTGCTCTACCCGAACACCGACTGGATTGACGCTACATTCAAAAGCAGTGTGGCAAACAACCACATTGTATCTATGAGCGGGGGCACAGACAAAATCCGTTTCTACTCTTCTTTCGGCTACAACAACAACCCTGGCGTGATGGCAAACACAGGCTACACACAGTACAATGCAAGGGTTAACCTTGATGCTGACGTAAAGAAGTGGCTTACTCTCGGTGTCAACGCCAATGGTTATGTAGGCAGAACCAAACCGGGCGCACGTGCGGTGGATGATATTTTCACATACGCATCTGCAACAACTCCGGGCATGGTATTCCAGGCACCTGACGGACGCTTCGGCGCGATGAACAACTCTGAGGATGATTCACAGTGTGCGGTAAACAACCCTATTTCAAGGGCATACCGCATCCAGGGCGACACCCGCAGAAACAATGTCCGCGCACGCTTCTACGGCACATTACGTCCTTATGAAGGGCTTTCATTCACTGCAAGCTACAACTATCAGATGACTGACACCGAAAGCCGCAACAAACCGAACTTCGTGCAGGGTTGGAACTTCCTTACCGACAAGGTGACATACGACAGCACCGGCAAGATAACCGTAAGCAACTCTGACGGCAAGGTTGAACGCTATTTCTGGGATGTTGTTGGTCATTACGACAAGAAATTCTTTGACCGCCTCAACCTTAACCTCATGGTGGGCGCTTCAAACGAACTTTACCGCTCCAAGAGTTTCAGCGCATCAAAGCAGGATCTCATTGACATCAGCTTGTGGGCGCTCAGCGCGGCAACAGGTGACGCAAGCGCATCCGGCAGCTCTACTGAATGGGCTATGCGCAGCTTCTTCGGTCGATTGAACCTCAACTGGGATGAAAAATACCTCCTTGAGTTCAATATCCGCCGTGACGGTTCCAGCCGTTTCGCAAAAGAACGCCGTTGGGGCACATTCCCTTCCGGTTCTATCGGTTGGCGTCTTGAACAGGAGCCTTTCATGCAGAGCATTGTAGACAAAGGTCTCAACGCACTTAAAATCCGTGCAAGCTACGGTGAGCTCGGCAACAACTCTATCGGCAACTATGATTACCAGGCGCTCTATACCAACAAAAACATGAGCTACGTCCTTGGCAACGCACTTGCAACAGGACTTGGAATGACTGATATTCCTAACCCGCTCGTGACATGGGAAAAGACCAAAGTATTTGACATCGGTGCTGACATCACCCTTTTCCGCAACCGCTTCACTGCTGTTCTCGACTACTTCAACAAGAAAACTTCAAACATCCTTATTTCTCTCCCTGCTCCTTCTGTGCACGGCACAACTGCTTTGCCTAAACTCAACAGCGCAGGTGTGACAAACCAGGGATTCGAGTTAAGCGCAACATGGAATGACCGCATCGGCGAAGTTAACTATGGAATAAGCGGCAATGTTACCTACGTTACCAACATAGTTGACAAATTCCGTGGCAAAGACCGTGACGGAATGTCTATCTCAGGCGCAAACCTCATCTGGGAAGGACACTCAATCAACAGCCAGTACATGCTGAAGGTGGACCGCATCATCCAGACAGAAGAAGATTTGCAGATTGTCAAAGACATGATTGAAAATGCGCCTATAGGTGACAATGGCAAGAAAGTGAATCCTTTCGCTTCATACGGAACACCTCAGATGGGTGACCTCCTCTATAAGGACACCAATGGTGACGGCATTATCAATGCAGATGACCGTGTAATCGTTTCTGACGGTCCCAACCCCAAATGGTACATGGGTCTTACACTCAACGCCAACTGGAAAGGCATAGATTTCAGCATGCTCATGCAGTCACAGCTCGGAGCAAAACGCTTCTGGCAGACTGCCGCATACAATACTCCAACCGTGCGCTACGGCTACCAGATCAACAAGGAGGTGGCTGACGGACGATGGTATCCCGGACGCACAGACGCCACATATCCACGCCTCCTCCAGTACCAGACTACTATCAACACCCAGACAAGCGATTTCTACCTGCAGAACCTCGCATTCCTCAAGATTCGCAACATAGAGCTCGGATATACCCTTCCTTCAAAATGGACAGAAGCATGCCAGCTCAACAAAGTGCGTGTCTATGGTACTCTCGAAAACTTCTTCACCTTTACCAAATTCAAAGGCTTTGACCCCGAAGTTTCCGGCATGGCATATCCTACCATGCGCCAGGCTGTGCTCGGTATCAACGTAACATTCTAATATCGAAAGAACATTATGAAATTATCAAAAATATTAATGGCGGCTATGACCGTCTCGACCTTATCGCTGTCGAGCTGTTATGACCTCGACCGCACTCCGGACTCTTCAATGAGCTCCGAAACATTCTTCAAGACCGAGGCTCATGCCAAGCAGGCGATGATGGCTGTGTACAACCAGATGCAGAATGACTATGTATTTGGTATCACATTCAGTTTTGACGGTCTTGGTGGTGTGTCATTCGGATATGACAACCCGTCATTCCAGACATTCCAGCGCGGCACAATTGCCGTTAACAACGGTTATGTTGCTAATTTCTGGACCAACATCTACGAAGGCATTGCCCGTGCCAACAATGTGCTCCAGAACCTCGACAAGGCTGAAATGAGCGACCAGCTCAAGAGCCAGTACATCGGCGAGGCAAAATTCATGCGTGCGCTCTTTTACTTCCACCTGATGAACATCTATGGCGGCGTGCCTATCTACGATGAAACAACCATCATTGCAGAGGAATTCCTCCAGATGCTTAAACCCCGCAGCACAGAAGAGGAAGTGCGCAAATTCATCGTATCTGACCTTACCGCCGCTGAAGCATCCCTTCCGGCATCATGGGATAAGACCAACGCCGGCAGGGCTACCTCCGGAGCTGCAACCGCCCTTAAAGGCAAAGTGCTTCTCTTCGGCAAGCAGTACCAGGAAGCATCAGCTTGCTTCAAGCAGATAATTGATTCCAACAACTATGCCCTTTATTCAGATTATGCCGCTCTGTTCACCCCGACCGGTGACGAAAGCTCTGAGATGATTTTCGCCATCCAGAACCTCGGCGGCGTAGGTCAGGACATAGGCATGCCGATGTGTTTCTACCTCGGAGCACGCGCAGCATTCGGATCTTGCTGGAACAATGTGATGCCCGCCACAACATTCGTTGATTCTTATGAATGGGCAGACGGCAGACCGTTTGACTGGGATGAAGTTGTGCCCGGTTACAATGAGAGCGCGAGTGTCAAAGCAGAAGTATGGTACTCAAAACCCAATTCAGCTAAGACACAGATTCTGGAATACACCCCTTACAAAGACCAGCTCCTTGAAATGTACTCCAAGCGTGACCCGCGCATGGAAGCATCCATTATCCTGCCTTACACCAAGTTCAACGGTTGGTCAAAGAATGCTAACAAAGTATTTGAGTTTGCAATCTTCAAAGGCATGGGTATTCCCAATGACGGCAACTTCATCAATGTCAACGGCAACCATGAAGCTTACCTATGGCGCAAATTCGTTCCGGAAGGCAACATGAACGGAGCTCTCAACAACCGTGCTGACACTCCCATCAACTTCCCGCTCATCCGCTATGCTGACGTTCTGCTCATGCAAGCCGAATGCCTTAACGAGCTCGGTGACCAGGCTGGCGCTGTGGCTCTCATCAACCAGGTGCGCAGCCGTTCAAACATGCCCGGCATCAACAGCGGCAAGCCTTACCTGAGCGCAAACGGCAAAGATGAAGTATTCAACCGTATCCGCCATGAGCGTGCTGTTGAGCTCGCTTGCGAAGGACACAGCTACTTCGACATGAAACGCTGGGGACTCCTCCAGACCCTCAACGGACGCAAGGAAATGTACATCACCGGCAGCAAGAGCCTTTACACACGCGCTGTTACCGACCGCGACCAGTACTGGCCCATCCCCAGCGGGGAAATCGACAAGAACCCCGACCTGGTCCAGAATCCCGGCTGGCAGTAAAACTTACCACATAGCCTAAATAACGGTGAAGACAATGGCAGGTCGAAATGACAGTCCATTGTCTTCACTTTTTATAAAACATTACTTTATTCCAATAAACTATGCGACATCTTCTCACCGGCATGCTCTCGATATCGGCAACTCTTGCCATAGCGAAAGCGCCCAATGTCATATACGTTTTTCCGGACCAGATGCGCAACCACGCAATGGGATTCTGGAACCAAGAGGGATTCCGCGACTCGGTAAACTTTACCGGCGACCCGGTGATTACCCCAAACCTCGACTCTTTTGCCCGCCAGGCAAGAGTGCTCACATCCTGCCAAAGCAATTTCCCACTGAGTTCGCCTCACAGAGGCATGTTGCTCACCGGAATGTTTAGCCAAAACTCTGGCGTGAGCACCAACTGCGTTGCAAACCGTCCTGTAAGCGACCTGCGCGATGACGCTACCTGCATCAGCGATGTATTCCATAACGCCGGATACAATTGCGCTTACATCGGCAAGCTCCATGCCCACCACCCTACTCCAAACGACCCGCAGAACCCTGGACATTATGTTGAGACGCAAGTGCCAGCCTGGGATGCCTACACTCCCCCGGAACGCCGTCACGGATTCGACTACTGGTACAGCTACGGCACATTCGATGTGCACAAACACCCGCACTACTGGGACACGGAGGGCAACCGCCACGACATCAACCAATGGTCACCGGAGCATGAAACGGACAAGGCTATCGCCTACCTTCGCAATGACGGCAATGTGCGTAATCCCGACAAGCCCTTCTTCATGATGGTAAGCTACAATCCTCCCCACAGCCCTTACCGCTCAACGGAAGACTGCCCTGAGGATGCTTACGCACTTTACGCGGACAAACCTCTGGGCGACCTGCTTGTACGCCCAAATGCCGATACTACAATGGCTAAAGCTCCAAGCGTGCGCTACTATTTCGCCTCTGTGACAGGAGTAGACAAGCAATTCGGGCGCATACTTCATGCCCTCGACAGCCTCGGACTTACGGACAATACTATAGTGGTGTTTTCATCGGACCACGGTGAAACAATGTGCAGCCAAGGCACAAACGATCCTAAGAACTCGCCTTACGCAGAGAGCATGAATGTGCCTATGCTTATAAGGTTTCCCGGACGTATAGCACCTGAAATTGACAATGAGCTGATAATGTCAAGCCCGGACATCATGCCTACTATCCTCGGACTTGCCGGACTTGCCGACTCTATTCCCGCTGAGGTTGAAGGCAGGGATTATTCATGCCGTTTCCTCGGGACAAGCAATGACACGCCATTACGCAAAGGTGCTTTGTATATTAAAAACAGCGACGGAGACCGGGATTCCCTCGGCAACGTCATAAGTTATTTCCCTGTGTCAAGAGGCATCAAGACAAAACGCTATACCATGGCGCTCACACTTGACAAGAAAACAGGGAAACTCAAAAGCTCACTCCTTTTTGACGATATTGCCGACCCATACCAGCAGCATAACCTGCCGCTTGAAGATTATCCGGAAATTGTTTCGCAACTATGCTCTGAGATGGTTTCTCTTCTCAAGGAAGCCGATGACCCCTGGTACACAAATAAGATCCTGCCGGAGTTGATACCATACGATTGAGCGTTTAATTTAACCATGCATAATCCCTGCCCGCATCTCCCGGGAGCAGGGATTTATCATATATCTTTTCAATCATTTGCAAATAGAAATCGGGCACCGGAGATTATCCGATGCCCGATTTATTTAGGATTGTCTGTTTCTGCTATTAGCTCTGGTTTGCGATACGGAACTTAACAGGCACTGTAAAGTAACAGTTAACTGCATGTCCGTTCATCTTACCAGGAATGAACTTCGGCAGGCTCTTAACCACGCGGATAGCTTCTTTGTCAAGTGCGGGATCAACCGGTTTCATTACTTTAACTTCACCGATGCTACCGTCTTTCTTAACGACGAAACGTACACGAACAGTACCCTGGATGCCGTTGTCAAGTGCAGTCTGAGGATAAACAGTGTGTTCACCAAGCCATTTGATAAGAGCTGCGTCACCTGCGGGGAACTTAGCTTCCTGTTCTACAGCTTCAAACACATAGTGCTCATCTTCTTCCGGTTTCTTCTCTTCAACGACAACCACCTCTTTGTGCTCCTGCGCATTGATGATGTCGTCAACACCGCGGTCTTCGTTGACAGCGCCGATTGCACGCTCGTCTTCCTTCATTTCATCCTGGCTCTTGATCTCTTCAGCCTGTTCGTCAGGCACGATTGCGATCTCAGCGGATTTCACGGTGTTAAGAAGTTCTTCCTTGATAACTTCGGGCTGCTGCTCCTCGATTCTCTGCTGCTCTTCTTCCTGTGGCTCTTCTTCGGGCTCTTCTGTAGTAACGAGTTCTGCAAGAACCTGTTCGCCAGTGTCCTCAGGACGAGCTTCAGCAGCTTTGATAACAGTGTTTACAAGGAAAGCAAGTGCTGCTACGATTGCGATCACAATGATAATCACAATCATTGCTTTATTGTGGCGGGCATTGGAAGCTTTACGGAGCTGGTATGCACCATACTCTTTGTTTTTGCCTTCAAAGATTATGTCGCGCCACTCTTTTGATGAAAGATCTACATCTTTTGCCATTTTTCTTAAGCTTTTAAAGTTATTATATATCTTACATCAAAATCACTTGTTAAGACGGTTATAGCCATCAATCATCAATGAGTCTGTACGATTCATGTTATCAATCTGATAACGTGAGATGTGATTGATCTGCATTTCGTCAAGTGCACTAATCAGGCTTTCCCAGGAAGCACCGGGGGTAGCTTTGATGACCACAATCGGGCGAGTGAGTGTAGAGTCATTTCTGTACTCTTTAGCTCTTGCCTGATAGATGCTGTCATTGAGATCCTTGTTGGGGTGGAGCTCTCTGTTGCGCCACTGTTCCTTGAGGACATCGATTTTAGCAAGCACCTGTTTGTTGCGGTCATGTAGGATTTTGCGGATACCACGCTGAACAGTTCCGTCATTGCCAATGAAGGTTTCCTTCTTGATGTTTGACGCGCCGGAAACAGTGTCAATCTGAGCCTGTCCCTCGTAGTAGTAAACAATGTTCATAGGTTTGCCTTCGTCGTCTTTCCTGATATCGCCGTTGTCGTTGCGCTCGGTATCAACGATGAGGGTAATCGCTTCTGATTCTTTAGCTTTGCTCATATCCTGCTGTTCAAGCTTCTCATTAGTAGGAAGTGAAATCTGCAGGGTCTGAGATTTAATCATTGTGGTACAAAGCATAAAGAACGTAATCAGAAGCATGTTCATATCCACCATGGGAGTGAAGTCCACATGGATAGACATTTTCTTCTGGGCGCCTTTTTTCTTTTTGCCACCCTTGTCTGATTGTTCTATCTGTGCCATAATGATTTAATCTTGCTCAGTTTTAAGTGCTGTCATCAAGCTGAAGCGGTTCATCTTGAGTGTCTGGAGATTGTCGAGTACGTTGTGAACCCTTTCATAGGGAGTGCCATGGTCGGCTTTCACTGCAATACCTTCGCCTTTTTTCATCATGCTCTGAAGGTTGTCGTTAGAGCTTGAGTAGATAGCACGCATCCAGATCTGGAATTCGTTTGGCTTGCTGAGGTCACGGTTACCGTCCAAGGGTATACCAACGTCAGCACGAGTCATATCTGAAACGATTTTATCCTGCTCAGTCTGAGACTTCCTCAAGAATTCGGGCAGAGCCCTGAAAGGAACTCCAAACATATTGATTTTGGAGAACACCGCTACGTCCTGTTCTGTAAGATTCACGGGATTGCTCGGGTGAATTCTGTTATACTCGGCAACAGCGTTCTTAAGGATCTCGGCTCTGATAGCTTCTGAGCCCCAGGTGTCCTTAGTTTCTGCTTCAGCGTCACCGGTGATAGACAGGAACACTTTTCCTTCGGGTGAGATAAGGATAGTAGCAACGTTAGCTACCGGAACCTTGATTTCAGAAACAGATGACGGTGTGATAACTGTCACAGGCTCCTTCTGAAGGAAAGTAGACGTCAACATGAAGAAAGTAAGCAAAAGAACAGTCACGTCACTCATCGCGGTCATGTCGATGAGGGTACTCTTTCTTTTAATTTTTACTTTTCCCATATTACAGTTCTATTTATATAATTAAGGTGTAATGTGGGATTAGTGAGTAGCAGCAAATGTCTGCACGATTGAGAAACCGATCTCGTCGATAGCGTAGGTGAGGTTATCGATTTTGTTGGTGTAGAAGTTGTAAGAAATAACAGCGAATGCACCGGTTGCGATACCGAAGGCAGTGTTGATAAGAGCCTCAGAGATACCGGTAGAGAGCTCGGTTGAGTCAGGAGCACCGCTCTGTGCGAGAGCCTGGAATGATTTGATCATACCCATCACAGTACCGAGAAGACCAACGAGAGTACCGAGGGTTGTCATTGTAGCAACGATAGGCAGATTCTGCTGGAGTGCGGGCATTTCGAGAGCTGTAGCTTCTTCAACTTCTTTCTGAAGAGTAGCAACTTTCTGCTCTTTTGTAAGGGTTGTGTTCATATCCATTTCCTGGTAGCGGATGAGAGCTGCTTTAACAACAGCTGCTACACTACCCTGCTGAGCTGCGCAGAGCTTTTTAGCACCTTCGATGTCGTTCTTAACGAGGCAAGCCTTAACGCCAGCAACAAACTTGGTGATGTTGCCTTTACCTTTGGCTGACTTCATAGCGATGAAACGCTCAACAGAAAGTACGATAACAGTGAGGAAGAGGGTCTGGAGGATAGGCACGATGAAACCACCTTTGTAGATTGTTCCCCAGAGGTCGATGGGGTGACCTTCTTCGAAGTGTGATTCGTGACCGAACCAGAAGATGAAGAGACAAACGGCTACAATGAAGCAAGCGATGATAACAAGAAATGCATTCTTGATACCGCCTACATTGCTACCTTCTTTCTTAGCAGCGGGCTTTTGTGCCGCAGGCTGAATGGGCTTTTGAGCTTCCATAATTGAGATAATTACTAAATTGTTTGTTAAGGTTAATATTGAGTTTATTGTCTTGGATTCTTCAGGGAGCCAACGTAAGCCGTTGTTTTCGACGTTTTCGTGGTATCGATATATCGGTTACTCTTTGGATTCCGGGGGAAACACTATTGCAAAAGTATTATTTAGTTTTTAACTGACAAAATTTTTATGATTTATTTTTCATCTGCGGCTGCAACACCATGGTATTTTTGCCCTTAGAGGGGTGCGGGAGGCAACATTTGGCAAGTTTTTGCAAAGTTTTCTCAAAATTATTAAATAACTTTGCGGTGATAATACCGCATCCATTCATTCACTACCATCTTATCATGGAAAATACCCTAACAGTCAAGCGCGGGCTCGACCTGAGCATCGAAGGGAGCGCCAACTGGAGCGCCCCGCAGGATTGCCCCGCGTCACTTGTCGCGGTTACTCCGGATGACTTCCCCGGCTTCATGCCCAAGCTTGAGGTAAAGGAGGGGGACAGCGTGAGTGCCGGTTCTCCCCTGATGCATGACAAAAACAATGAGGACATCAAGCTGACCTCCCCGGTTTCCGGCACAGTCACCGCTATTATAAGAGGTGAACGCAGGAAAATTGAGAGGGTCGAAGTGACACCCAAAGGCAACGGAAGCAAAACCTTCGATATAGACCTTGCTCGCCCTGAAAGCATCATTTCCGCGCTTAAAGATAGCGGGCTATGGGCTGAGATGCGCCAGCGTCCCTACGATATTGTCCCTACACCGGACCGTAGCCCGAGAGATATATTCGTGACCGCTTTCGATTCCTCCCCTCTTGCTCCGGACCTTAATGAGCAAGTGCGCGGGAAGCAGAAACAGATTGATGCCGGAATAAAGGCGCTTTCAGCGCTCACCACCGGCAAAATATATGTGTCTACCCGTCCGGATGCTTCGTTCCAGGTTCCGGCGGAGGCGGTGCATTACACTGTCACCGGTCCCCATCCTGCCGGCAACGCAGGTGTGCAAGCTGCGAATATAGCCCCTATAAATAAAGGTGAGACCATCTGGACCCTTTCAATACTCACAGTGGCTTCGCTCGGCGAACTTATCCTCACGGGCAAGCGCGATTATTCGGCAATAGTAGCTGTGACCGGTCCGGAAGTAGGCAGACCTTATTACGCCGCAACAGTGCAGGGCGCGGCAATAAAGCCGCTCCTTGAAGGGCACATAGCTGAAGATGACCGCCACCACCGCATCATTTCGGGAAACATACTCACCGGAGTAAAAATCAGCATGGACGGCTTCCTGAGGTTCCCCTACCGCCAGGTTACAGTAATCGCTGAGGGTGACGATGTTGATGAATTCATGGGTTGGGCATCAGTAAGCCCGTCAAAAATGAGCGTGAGCCGCTCATTCCCTTTCCGGATGTTCCACAAGAAATTTTCCCCGGACGCCCGTATCCTCGGAGGGCGCAGGGCAATGATCATGAGCGGCGAATATGACAAGGTGCTGCCTATGGACATCATGCCGGAATACCTGCTTAAGGCTATCGGCGCACGGGACATCGACATGATGGAGAAGCTCGGCATCTACGAGGTTGCTCCTGAAGATTTTGCGCTCTGCGAATATGTCGACCCGTCAAAAATCGAGATACAGAAAACTGTCAGGGAGGGACTTGACTGGCTTCGCAAGGAAATTGAATGAACCTACATAAACCAACATTATCCTGATGTTACGTAAATATTTAGACCGCATCAAGCCGAACTTCGAGCCGGGAGGAAAATTCCAGGCGCTGCATTCGGTGTTTGACGGCTTGGAAACGTTTCTCTACACTCCACGCACCACATCGGCATCCGGAGTGCATGTCCATGACAGCCTGGACTCCAAGAGAATAATGATAATCGTGGTGCTAGCGCTTATGCCGTGCCTGCTGTTCGGCATGTACAACACCGGCTACCAGAACCTGCTTGGTTCACACGCCACATCGTTCCCGTTCTGGAGCATAATGGCTTACGGATTCCTTGCCATATTGCCGAAAATCATTACGACCTATGTCGTAGGACTCGGCATAGAATTTATTGTGGCGCAATGGCGCAAAGAGGAAATCCAGGAGGGGTTCCTTGTTACCGGCATACTTATCCCGCTCATCTGCCCTATTGAAACTCCGGTGTGGATGCTTGCCGTTGCCACAGCATTTTCTGTGATTTTTGTAAAAGAGGTTTTCGGCGGCACCGGCTATAATATATTTAATGTGGCGCTTGTGACACGTGCGTTCCTCTTTTTCGCATATCCGGCAAGCATGAGCGGTGACAAGGCTTTCATCTGCGCACACCCGATTTGCGGGCTTGGCGGCACAGTCAATTTTGCAGACGGCATTTCCGGCGCTACCCCGCTCGGACAAATCGCCACCATGAGCGGCGGCGTGCCTGAGATAAAAAACATCGCCGGTGAAGCTGTAAGCAACTGGGATGCTTTCCTCGGGCTTATTCCCGGTTCATTCGGTGAAACCTCAACGCTTTGCATACTCATCGGAGCGGCACTGCTGCTTGTGAGCGGCATTGCAAGCTGGCGCATAATGCTGTCGGTATTTGCCGGAGGACTGATTGCCGGAGTAGTAGTGAACTGGTGCGCTACTCCCCTTTATCCAGCGTCTTACCTTTCGCCCTGGCAACAGCTCATTTACGGCGGATTCGCTTTCGCGGCTGTATTCATGGCTACCGACCCTGTCACCGCAGCGCGTACAGGAGTGGGCAAATACATCTATGGTTTGCTTGTGGGTGTGATTGCCATTATAATAAGAGTGTACAACAACGGCTATCCTGAGGGCGCGATGCTTGCAGTGCTGCTAATGAACGCATTCGCTCCCCTGATTGACTACTGCGTGGTGCAGACCAACATCAGCCGCCGTCTTAACCGCCTGAAGGCTAAAGCAGAAAAATCATGAACAAGCAGAGCAACACCTACACGGTGATATATATCATAGTGCTTGCCGCTGTTGTTGGCGCGGCACTCGCATTCACCTCGCTGAGCCTGCGCGGCAAACAGACGGAGAATGCCGACATCGACAAGATGCGCCAGATTCTCGCATCAGTGCATATCACCTCCGCGAAGGGAGAAACCACTGCGGATTTCAACAAATATATCGTTGCGCAGAAAGTCATTGACTCCGCCGGCAATGAGGTTGGCGGCAAAGCGTTTGACATCAATGTGGCAAACCAGATTAGGCTTGCTGACAACGAACGCAAGCTTCCTGTGTTTGAATGCCGCCTTGCTGACGGTGCTACAAAATACATCCTCCCGGTTTACGGCGCAGGACTGTGGGGACCGATATGGGGATATGTGGCAATAGATTCCGACGGCTCAACTGTTTACGGCGCATATTTTGCGCACCAGGGTGAAACACCGGGTCTGGGCGCAGAAATCGAGAAACCGGCATTCAGCGACCAGTTTGAGGGCAAGCAGCTCATTAAGAACGGTGAGTTCATGCCTATTGCTGTAGTGAAAGCGGGACAGAAACCTGCCGGCAACGAGGATTATGTTGACGGTGTGAGCGGCGGCACCATCACCAGCAAAGGTGTGGGCGCAATGCTCAGCAACTGCCTAGAACCTTACCGCACTTTCCTCACAAACCTTAGCAAATAACAGCCATGGCAGAAAAAATATCAAACAAAAGCGTATTATTCAATCCGCTGTCAAAGAACAACCCTGTAGTGGTGCAGGTGCTTGGCATCTGCTCAGTCCTGGCGGTGACAGCAAAACTTGAACCAGCGATAGTGATGGGCATATCCGTTATCGCGGTACTCGCGTTTTCAAACGTCATCATTTCGCTTATCCGCAACACAATCCCAACCAATATACGCATCATAGTGCAGCTTGTGGTTGTTGCAGGGCTTGTTGTGATTGTAGACCAGCTTCTCAAAGCGTACGCCTACGATGTGAGCAAACAGCTGTCTGTGTTCATCGGGCTAATCATCACCAACTGCATACTCATGGGACGCCTTGAGGCATTCGCAATGGCAAACCGCCCATGGCCTTCATTTCTTGACGGAATAGGCAACGGGCTCGGCTACACGATTATCCTTATAATCGTAGGTTTTTTCCGCGAACTGTTTGGCAGCGGCACCCTCCTCGGCTACCAGGTTGTGCCGGAGAGCTTCTATGAAGCAGGTTATGTGAACAACGGGCTTATGATCCTGCCTCCGATGGCACTTATCGTCGTAGCTTGCATTATCTGGGTACAGCGTGCCCGCAATAAAGACCTTCAGGAACCTTGACCAAAGCTAATTTCAAGATATGGAAAATCTGAATATATTCATCAGGTCGATTTTTGTCGACAACATGATATTCGCCTACTTTCTTGGCATGTGCTCCTTCCTTGCCGTGTCCAAGAATGTCAAGACCGCATTCGGTCTCGGAGTTGCCGTGACCTTCATGCTTGTCATCACCCTCCCGGCGAACTATCTTCTTGAAACGTATGTGCTCAAAGCAGGAGCTTTGGCATGGCTCGGACCCGAGTACGCGGATGTGGACCTGAGCTTCCTTTCGCTCATAATGTTCATCGCGGTCATCGCCTCCATGACCCAGCTTGTGGAGATGGCTGTAGAGAAATTCAGTCCCGCCCTCTATTCATCGCTGGGAATATTCCTGCCGCTCATAGCTGTAAACTGCGCGATTCTCGGCGGTTCGCTGTTCATGCAGCAGCGTGATTTCCCAAGCGTATGGACAGCGATATGCGCCGGAGGCGGCTGGGGTCTCGGCTGGCTTCTCGCCATTGTTGCAATAGCAGCGATACGCGAACGCATCTCCACCTACTCCAATATTCCCGCTCCTCTACGCGGCACAGGCATAACATTTATAATCACCGCACTCATGGGCATAGCGTTTATGAGTTTCCTCGGCATAAAAATCTGAAGATATGGCAACCAACACTATATTCTGTTTCAGCTCGGCGGGCACTCTGACAATAATTGCCGGCATGGCGGTTTTTCTCGCCGTGACAATAATCCTTGTTTGCATCCTCCTTGTAGCGAAACGCTATCTTGTGCATTCCGGCAAGGTGCATATCATTATCAATAACGACCGTGATGTTACCGCCGATTCGGGCAAATCGCTGCTCAGCACCATGGCGGACAACAACATATTCCTGCCAAGCGCCTGCGGCGGCAAAGGCAGCTGCGGACAATGCAAGGTGCAGGTATTTGAAGGAGGCGGAGATATTCTTCCAACGGAAACCGTGCATTTCTCACGCAAGCAAATCAAAGACCACTGGCGCCTCGGATGCCAGGTGAAGGTTAAAGAGGACATGAAAATAGGAGTGCCTGCATCTGTGCTTGACATCAAAGAATGGGAATGCGAGGTTATTTCCAACAAGAATGTCGCTACTTTCATCAAAGAATTTATTGTGGCACTTCCTCCCGGTCAGCACATGGACTTTATTCCTGGTTCATACGCGCAGATTAAGATTCCGCCTTATGAAATGAGCTACGACAAGGACATTGACAAGAGCCTTATCGGTGAAGAGTACCTGCCGTCCTGGGAAAAATTCGGTTTATTTACACTGAAGTGCAAAAACACCGAAACTACAGTGCGCGCCTACTCCATGGCAAACTATCCTGCCGAAGGAGACCGCATCATGCTGACCGTGCGCATTGCCACTCCTCCGTTTAAACCGAAACCCGAAGTTGGCTTCATGGATGTGATGCCCGGTATTGCTTCCAGCTATATTTTCACTCTCAAACCGGGTGACAAGGTTATAATGAGCGGTCCTTACGGTGACTTCCATCCAATTTTCGACAGCAAGAAAGAGATGATGTGGATTGGCGGCGGTGCCGGAATGGCACCTCTGAGGGCGCAGATAATGCACATGACCAAAACACTCAAGACTACTGACAGGATTATGAACTACTTCTATGGCGCGAGGGCGCTTAACGAGGTATTTTACCTTGATGATTTCCTGCAGCTTGAAAAAGAGTTCCCGAACTTCAAATTCCATCTCGCCCTTGACCGTCCCGACCCAGCAGCTGATGCAGCGGGCGTGAAATATACTCCCGGATTCGTGCACCAGGTGATCTATGACACCTATCTCAAGAATCACGAGAATCCCGAAGATATAGAATATTACATGTGCGGTCCCGGTCCGATGAGCAAGGCGGTAGAAGGCATGCTTGACAACCTCGGAGTTGATCCCGAAAATATCCACTACGATAATTTCGGCGGATAATTCCTTAGATATTAAAAAGTTTTTTAGCGTTGGCAGTAGTTATACTTTCCAACGCTTCTTTTTCCATGCCAAGTTTATCGGCGATGAACTGGGCAGTGTGGACAATGTATGCGCTTTCATTCTGCTTGCCACGCATCGGCACAGGCGCAAGGTATGGGGCATCTGTTTCAAGGAGAATCCTTTCCGGGGTAATATCCGGGAGGACGGAAAACAGAGGGCATTTCTTAAAAGTAACTATTCCATTGATGCCAAAATAAAAATCTCCGGCAATATTACGGATGCGCTCCACATCCTCCTTTGTACCTCCAAAACTATGGAACACTCCTTTCATGCCGCGGTGCCCTTCAAACACCTCCAGAGTCTCATCAAGAGCCTCACGGCAATGTATTATCACAGGGAGATTATGCTCTCCGGCAAGCGCAAGCTGACGGTCAAGTATCTCCATCTGCTTAGCAACAAAGGTTTTATCCCAATAAAGGTCCATTCCAATCTCGCCCACGGCAACCCATTTGCCCGGTGCGGAATTAAACTCCTCCAGAATTACGGAATAAGTATCCTCTGCTGACTCATTTATTTCTGTCGGATGCAATCCCATTGCCATTGATGTTGACTCGGGGAAGGCATCGTGCAGATTCTTCATGCGGAGAATGGAATCAAGCCCTACATTCGGGAAAACCATGTGGGCGACTCCGGCATCAAGGGCACGTCGAACAGCCTCTTCCGGATTCGGGTCAAATTCTTCCAGATAGAGATGGGTATGAGTGTCAATTATGCTCATTTTGTACGCTTCACAGAGTTTATCGCGAGTGACTCAAAGAATTGCCTTGCCTCTGGATTCAGATTGATTCCGTCAAGGCATTCCACTGCCTCGGATGCATATTTTTCCTCAAGGGCGCGGCATCTGTCGGAGAGCATCAGCGCGTCATATACTCCCCTGACCTTTTCAATTTTCTCGTGGGGCTCGACCGCAGTGCCTAAAACTTCCGCAAGCACGCCGGATTTATCCTCGGCAATCGCATTAATGAGAAGCCATGTTTTCTTTTCATTTACTATGTCACCTCCAATCTCCTTGCCGAATGTTGCCGGATCCCCGTAAGTGTCAAGCCAATCATCCTTGAGCTGGAAAGAAAGACCGAGCTTTTCACCGTAAGAATTAAAGGCTTTCACAACAGTGTCATCCGCTTTAGCCATAATAGCGCCCATTGCGCACGCACAACCCAGAAGCACAGATGTTTTCAGGCGAATCATTTCCATGTACTCTTCTACAGTAACATCGGCACGCGACTCAAAGTCCATGTCATATTGCTGCCCCTCATATATTTCCATCGCTGTGGCCTTGAAAAGATCCAAAACCTTTGGAAGCTGGTCTGGATTGCAACCCTTCATCACAATCATGCCGGCAAGGGTAAGCATTGCATCACCGCTAAGAATCGCTGTGCTCTCTGAAAATTTCCTGTGTACAGTCGGTCGCCCGCGCCTTACATCCGCCTTGTCCATGACATCGTCATGCAGCAAAGTGAAATTGTGGAACATCTCAACTCCTAACGCCTGGTTGACAGCTGCTCCGGGATTTCCACAAAGAGCATCAGCTACAGAAAGGACAAGTACAGGACGAAGCCTCTTGCCTCCCGCCTCGAGGGCATATTTTATCGGCGCATAAAGTCCTACAGGTTGTTTGTCAAGCGGGAGCGTAGAAATAGCATCCTCGATTATCTTAGCGTAGTGAGCCACTGTTTTCATTATCTAATCTTTTTAGGCGTTTGCGTGCTGCTTCAAGCGAATTGCTGAACTCAGATGCAGCAGCATCATTGTTTTTCAATATTTCTTCAACCTCTTTGACAAGAGGGGCATTATCAGGCTGCCGTGCAATCATTGACGCAACTTTGCCTGGAGCATTCAGCATAAGCAATATATGCGCCTGCTTGCGTGGAGACAGTCGGGCGGAAATACTGTCAAATGCAGTAATAAACCGGCGCGCACTGTCCGTAGCTCCAATAGTGTCGTAATACATAAGAATATTTGCTGACAGACTGCGGGAAAATTCCCTGTCTGCAGTATCACCATCCTCGAGCCAGTCTATAATCTTACGCGCAGCTTTCTCTGGCGAGTATTCTTCCGCCAGGATTTTAGCCTGTTCTTCAGGAGCCTCATCGGCTGTCACAGACCGTCCGCAGGAACTGAAAACAGCAATAAAAGTCGCTATGTAAAGTAATTTTCTCATTTATCCTGCAAAGATAGTTAATTTTGCAGCGTAATTACGATTAGATTATTATGGAAAATGATTTCAGCAAACTGCCGGCAGACCCGGCAATGCTTTTAAGCGTAGTAAACATGAAGTTGCGTGACAATTACAACAACCTTGAGGATTTATGTGAAGACATGCACTATAACAGGGACTCATTCATAGAGTATATGGCATCAAAAGGGTGGGAATTTAACCGGGATGCAAAAAAATTTTGGTAAGGTGTAACCAAATGTCCTCCATTTCCCTCTAATAGGTGAGTTCAACTTAAAAGAGATAATTAAAACTTCAGAACCATGATAGAAAAATTATTAAAACTATTAGTTTGCGCTGCAATCACTGTCATAGCTATGACCGGTTGCACCATCCATGAATCCTCTGGTAGAATCAGCGAATTTGACAAGCAGGCAATCGCTGAACAAATCCGAATGGAGCTTGCAACAATCCCATCCATCGATTCCATCGCCAACACACCTGTAATAGTATCTCCGACCATTCAAGTAGATTCATACGCGAGACATGAGAACCGGGATACTTTAAAAATGGTTGCAATTTGCCTTCCGTTCCTGTTTGTCATAGCAGTTTTATGGATTTACCTGCATTATACAAGGACGAACCTGCTGTCAAAATACCAGGTGATCAACAAGGCATTGGACAAAGGCATTACTCTTCCTGATTCTTTCTACCGTGGGAACAAGCCAGGAATAACCAAAGGCAACAGCAAACTCTTATCAAGCGGCATGATATGGATTGCATTCGGCATTACTGGCATTATTTTCTTCGGAACCACAGATAGTGAAGAGATGCAGGCACTATGCGTTCTCCCCGTACTGGTGGGTATAACCAAGATCATATCTTTCGTGGTTGAAAAACGTTCTCTAAGCGCAAGCGACAAGAGCACGGATGCTAACGAGATTTGAAGAAATATCACTCATAGCCCGATGCGTGGCGGCAGACGNNCGACCGCCACGCTTTCGGCAAGCTTGTTGAGGAGTATCAGGACATCCTGCGTCGCTTCATATTCAACCTTACCGGATGTGATGCAGCACTGACTGACGACATTGCCCAGGAAACTTTTCTAAAGGCATACACGTCGATACGCTCCTTCAAAGGGCTTGCACGATTTAAAACATGGTTATATAAAATAGCCTACCGGGAGTTCCTTGCCTTGAAAAAAGAGGCATCAGACTCCGCATCCCTTGATGAAGCTTCCGGGATTGCCGACAGCAACCTTACACCGGAAGGGGAAACACAGACCAAACACGATGTTAATGTTGCTCTTAATTCCCTCAATGAAACCGAACGCACACTCGTGTTACTGTTTTATATGGAGGACCAACCGATAAAGAAAATAGCAAATATAACCGACTTGCCGGAAGGAACCGTTAAAGTATATCTTTCCCGGGCACGTACTAAAATGGCAAAAGCCCTTAATAACGCATTATGAAGAATACCAACAAAACTGACCAACAACTGAGCGAATTGCTGAAATCCAATCTGCCGGAAGCCCCTTATAATCCCTGGTTTACCAGGACAGTGCTAAACCGTCTTCCGGACAAGAAGAAACGTACAGCCGCAACTATTGAAATGTGGGTTTGCGCAATAGGAGTGATAATCACAACTATTTTCGGTGTGCGCTATGCCATACACTCCTATTCATCGGACTACATAACCGTTCAAAACCTTGTTATCTACGGGATATACCTTGTCCTTTTTGGGGCGCTTGTCGCCAATATTGCCATGCCGCTTGTCAAGAGAGGAATCAGAAGAGCTTGAAGCCGAAATATCCATCTCATCCCAGATGTTTCCTAACCCACTAATAGTTTCTTTATGAACCGGAGGTGCAGCCTTGGCTGACTTGGAAACGGTTATACGCCTCTGCCTTTCCTTCTGTCTACGTGCAGACCTGCGGTCAATCTCCCGCTTGATAAAACTGAAAATTATTTTTGCCTCCCTGCTCACTTCAAGGATTATGCCGTTGACAGCATACTCCATCACGGCACTGAATACTTCGCCCTTCACTTCATTTGAGCAATCCTTGATTATTTCATACCATTCGGCATTGAAAACGAAATGAGTTTTCATAGTCATAATTTGTGTGTTTATTGTTATTAATAATGATTTCAGTGGCAAAGATATACTCAATAGTTGTAATATGCAAATTGTTATGTCATAAAATCTATTATTTCCACCATTTACTTGGTCTATCTATATAAAAAATGAAGGGATGCCTACATTTTGAAGCATCCCTCCACAACCTAATCTTAATCTATATGCTTTTTAATCAGCCAATAAGAGAGTGACCGGTCATTTCTGCCGGCTGCTTGAGCCCCATAATGCTCAAGATAGTGGGAGCAACATCAGCGAGCTTGCCATCCTCCACTTTAGCGTCCTTGCGTGATGTTACATACACGCAGGGTACAGGATTAAGTGAGTGTGCCGTGTTGGGGGTTCCATCAGGATTTACAGCATTATCGGCATTGCCGTGGTCAGCAATAATAATCACCTCGTAGTCTGCTTCCTTGGCAGCCTCAACAGTACGCTCAACGCACTTGTCAACAGCTTTCACTGCCTTTTCAATAGCCTCGTACACGCCGGTATGACCAACCATGTCGCCGTTTGCATAGTTCACAACAATGAAATCAAACTTCTCACTCTTGATTGCTTCAACAAGTTTGTCGCATACCTCAAATGCGCTCATTTCAGGCTTAAGGTCGTAAGTAGCAACTTTCGGTGAAGCAACAAGGATGCGTTCCTCCCCTTCATAAGGCTGCTCACGCCCGCCATTGAAGAAGAAAGTAACATGTGCATATTTCTCTGTCTCCGCAATATGAAGCTGTTTCTTATCCAGGCTGGACAGGTACTCGCCAAGAGTATTGTTTACATTTTCCTTGTCAAACAGGATGTGAACGCCGGTAAATGAAGCATCATAAGGAGTCATGCAATAATACTGCAAATCAGGAATCGTGGTCATGCCCGCTTCAGGAATGTCATGCTGCGTAAGAGCTATTGTCAGCTCCTTGGCGCGGTCGTTGCGGTAGTTGAAGAAAATAACTGCATCACCCTCCTTGATAGTGCCGTCAACAGTAGAATTATTGATAGGCTTAACAAATTCATCGGTGACACCCTCGTCATAAGATTCCTGCATTGCTTCTACCATATCGGTTGCCTGCTTGCCTTCGCCATGCACGAGGAGATCGTAAGCGACTTTCACGCGCTCCCAACGTTTATCACGGTCCATTGCATAGTAACGACCGATAATTGAAGCGATAGTGCCTGCGCTATTTTCGCAATGAGCCCTAAGCTGCTCAATAAAGCCCTTGCCGCTATGGGGGTCGGTGTCACGACCGTCCATAAAGCAGTGGATATACACTTTTTCAAGACCATAAGCCTTTGCGATATCGCATAGAGCAAAGAGATGGTCAAGAGAAGAATGCACGCCGCCGTCAGAAGTCAGACCCATGAAATGGATTGCCTTGCCATTATCGCGTGCGTATGAAAACGCGCTCTTGATTTCAGGATTCTCCATGATCGAGCCATCCTTGCAAGCCTTGTTGATTTTAACAAGATCCTGGTAAACGACACGTCCGGCGCCGATATTAAGGTGACCTACCTCACTGTTACCCATCTGTCCGTCAGGCAATCCTACATTTTCACCGCTTGCCTGAAGCTGGGAATTGGGGTAAGTTTTGATAAGATAGTCCCAATATGGTGTGGGAGTAGAGTAAATCACATCGCTCTTGGTATGGTTGCCGATGCCCCAACCGTCGAGAATCATTAGTAAAGCTTTCTTAGCCATTATTTTGCGTTGTTATTGTTGATTATTTGTTACAAAGTTACGAATTTTTCCGGTTTTTGTAAAAACTGTTCACTGCGAGTAAAAAGGAGCATCACTGCAATTATTCAGTCATCTCAAATTCCAGATTTCCCCCTGCCATGATATCTTTGTGGGCGATATAAGGGAGTTCATACGATTTGCCGTTGAGTTTCACAGACTTGATATATTTGCGCTGAGGCGAAACTCCGGGAGCGGCAACTACAAACTTGCCTCCCGGCACTTCTATTTCAGCACGTTCATATCGGGGAGTACCGAACCGATAGATACCCGCCGCAGGCTCCACAGGATAGAATCCAAGAGCCGAGAACACATACCATGCGGACATCTGCCCGGCATCCTCATTGCCGCAAAGCCCGTCAGGCTTGTCGGTGTACATTTCATCCATGATATGCGTAACAAGTTCAGCAGTTTTTCGCGGTTCACCAAGCATAGCATATATATAAGGTGTATGATGTCCCGGCTCATTTCCGTGAGCGTACTGACCTATCAATCCTGTGATATCCGGTGAAGCATCTCCGGTAAGCACTGAAGGCACTACGAAGAGTGAATCGAGTTTTGACAACATTGCCTCACGTGAACCAAAGCATTCTCTCAATCCGTCAATATCATGGGGGGCAAGCCAAGTGTACTGCCATGCCGTGCCTTCGCAATAATCATCCACCCTGTGAGTGGTTGAGAATGGGTCAAAAGGAGTGCGCCACTCTCCCTTGCTATCCTTTCCACGGATAAAGCCGGTTGAGCTGTCAAAAAATGTACGGTAGGAATGGCTGCGGTTGTCAAACTCCTTTGCCACAGCTGAATCACCCATATATTTTGCGGCATTGGCTATTGCAGCATCAGCGATAGCATACTCCATATCGTATGCCACAGCTTCATTGAACAAATCACAAGGAATGTACCCGTACTGCTGGCGCAAACCTCCGCCACGCGCAGTGTCGTTCGCAGTCGCTATCATAGCTTTAAGCGCCCTTTCGGCATCTATTCCGGAGAGATTCTTGACTACAGCATCCGCAACAGGGATAATGCCTGGATTACCTACCATGCAATCTGTTTCACAGCCCCATAGATGCCACACAGGCAACCTGCCCTGCTTGTCGTATATGGCAAGCATATCATTTACCATTTCACTTGAACGTTCCGGCTCGATGATTGTGAGAAGAGGCATTTCCGCCCGGTAAGTATCCCACAAAGAATAAGTGGTGTAAGCGGGCACTGAATCCACGTCACTCATCAACGCCGGCATAAACATGGTGTGGTACAATGCGGTATAAAACTTTTTAAGCTCAGTTGTATCTGCGGACGAAACCTTTACTCTTCCAAGCTCATTGTTCCATTTCCTATCCGCTTCTGCTGCAACAGAATCAAAGTCCCACCCTGGGAGTTCAGCAGCAAGGTTTGCTTTTGCAGCCTCTACAGATGTTGGCGACAAAGCTACCTTCACAAGAATTTCCCGCGAATCACCTGCCGGGAAATCAAGCCTGCCATACATATTATCATGCCCATGGAGCGACAGGGAATCAAACGGCTCGGAAAACTGCGCCACAAAATATACTTTCTGGTCAGACGACCACCCGGTTGAAAACCTGTGCCCGGTAACCATATTGTTGCCTTCCGCCTTTATTTCCGTGTCAACCGGACGATCCCAGCACCCTCCGTTCTGGAGATCAAACACTATCGCCGCTGAATCAGTTTCAGGAAATTTGTAACGATGGAAGCCTACGCGCTCTGTAGCCGTAAGTTCAGCATCAATTCCATACCTCTCAAGAGGTACACGGTAATAACCAGGGCGCACCACCTGCTCTGAGCGCACACCGTAACTCCATAAGCCCGAAGACTGGCTGTCGAAATTGCCTCTCGCATAAGTCACATCTCCGACAACAGGCATAACCGTTATGTCAAACAAGTCCCCTACTCCTGTCCCACTCAAATGCGTATGAGAAAAACCTATTATGGAACTGTCGCTTTCGTGGTAACCGGAAGTCCAGTCCCAAGCCTGGGTTATGGCGGTGGGGCCAAGCTGCACCATGCCGAATGGCACATTTGCCCCGACAAACACATGCCCATGCCCGCCACTACCTATGAGCGGGTCAACAAATTGGGTAAGATCAGGCATTTGAGAGTCCTGATGCGATGCACAGGCACATAAGGCAAGGAGGAATGCTCCGGCTGGAATATATTTTTTCATTTTCGAGGAGTTGTTGAAAGTTTGAAATCAAGTTTGCCGCCTTTCACAAGGTCATCATGCGATATGCGGTAATCTTTCAGCGGTTTGCCGCCAAGCGTCATGGAATTGATGTAAATAGCATCCTCCGAGGGACGTTCTGCCGTTATTTCCAGCGTCTTGCCATTGCCCAAATCAATTGCCACCTCATCAAATACAGGCGAGGTAACAGTATAGAAAGGTTCACCCGGGGCATCCGGATAAAATCCCATCATAGAGAAGAGAGCCCATGCGGACATGGTGCCTGTATCTTCATTTCCGGGAATGCCGTCAGGCTTGTTCGTGAAATATTTGGACAGCAAGCGGTTGACTTGCTCCTGGGTACGCCATTCTTCTCCTTTGAAACGGCTGAAAAGGTAAGGATACGCAATATCAGGTTCATTAGCAGGGTCATACAAGGTTGAATCAAACACCATCTGGAGCTTGTCAACAAATTTTTTCTTTCCTCCCATCAGCTTTGCAAGTCCCTCAACATCATGGGGAACAAAGAATGTGTAGTTCCACGCGCTACCCTCATGAAAGCCGGGCACCTCCTCAAAGTTCTCACCCTGGCGGGGATTGAACGGAGAAAGGAACTTGCCGTCAGCGAGTTTCGGGCGCAAGGTGCCGCTCTCATTTGAATAATAATTCTTATAGCCGGCGGCACGTTTGCGCAGTTCGGCAGCAAACTCTTTGTCGCCTCTCTGCTCAGCAAGCCAAGCAAGTGCCGCATCAGCAACATAATACTCAAGCGCATGGCTCACAGAATTGTCACCGCTCATGTCGCCGGAATAATAGCCTAAAGGCACGTAGCCGAGCTCAATGTACGGGTCAACATCCGGACGCATAGGATTGAACGCCCCGGGTGTGTTCGCGCTTCGTTTCATTGCGATATATGCCGAGTCTATATCAAAATCGGTCAACCCTTTACGGTAGGTATCTACTATTACAGGAATAGCAGGGTCACCCTCCATAGTAAATGTTTCGCGGCCATATAGCTCCCATTTAGGCAACCAGCCCCACTCTTTGGACATGTCGACCATGCTTCGCACCATGTCAAGCTGACGCTCAGGATACACAAGGGTCATAAGCTGGTGTACATTCCTGTAAGTATCCCAAAGCGAGAAAACTGTGTAACGGTCATAATCCTTCTTGCCGTTGCCGAAAGATTCCATGAGAGGATATTCGCCATTGACGTCGCTCAATATATTGGGATGTATGAGAGTGTGGTAAAGGGCGGTATAAAACACCTTGCGCTGTTCGTCCGTGCCGCCTTTCACACGTATTTTGCCCAAATCATCATTCCATTTCTTGCGCGCCTGCGCCTTCAGTTCGTCAAATGAAAATGAAAGTTGCTCCTTGTCAAGGTTTTCACGCGCATTAGCGGTTGACACGAAACTGACACCCATCCTCACTTCCACCTGTTCTCCGGGAGCAAGCGAGTCGTATGTAAAGAAGTAGCCTATGTCGTCGCCGGATAGTTCCCTTCCGTACTTTGAATAAATTTTATATGTGCCGTTGTCCTTGTCCCAGTTTTTCTCCGGTCCTTCCATCACAGGCTGCATTTTCCAGTAGCCGGAGGCATCAGGACGTCGTGTGACCCTCATTACAAAATAGATAGGGAATACTGCCTGAGGATTATAACAGAAAGTGCCGAGAAGCTTAGAACCTTCTATTTCAGTGTCGCTCACCCTGCGCACGGTTGCGCCGCTTTCGTTAGTGAGACCTTCGCCAAGATTTATAAGGATATTGCTCTTGCCGCCGGGGAAAGTATAACGTTCAGCAGCAGTACGGGTTGTTGCCGTAACCTCCGAGAGGATGTCATATTTCGTAAGACGGTTTGAATAATATCCCGGAGCGGCAGTTTCCTCGGTATAGCCCGAACCATACTTATGGTAATCCGGCTCTATATCGCCGGTAGTCGCCATTGTGAGCAATGAGCCAAGTTCAGGGCAGCCAACTCCACTTAGAGCAACATGCGCATAACCGGTGAAATATTTGTTTGTCACATCGTAAGGAGTGCTCCACCAGCGGGAGTCCTTGTCAAAACGGTTCTCCTTGGAACCCATTACATTGAACGGCACAACCTGCATCAGCCCGTTAGGCACCAGCGCGCCGGGATTTGTCGTGCCATAATTGGTTGTACCTACAAAAGGATTGACCAGTGAGGCGTAGTCTGTTGTCGTTTCCGCCATTGCCGGAGCCGCTACGAGAAGCGACACTACAGCGAAATGTTTCAGTATTTGCATGTAAAAACTGGTATTGATTAGTCGGTAGTTTATTTTATCGCAAAGTTAAATATTTTTCGCTGATTACCGGCTCGTTTACAGAGATATTCACACCGGCATGGATGCCATTTCATGCCATATTTGCAATCCTCGGAAAAGATTTTGTGCATTTTTTTTGCAGATTATAAAATTAGGGTTAACTTTGCACTCGCAAAACCGCTCATAAATCAATGGTTCCTTGGCCGAGTGGTTAGGCACCGGTCTGCAAAACCGTTTACAGCAGTTCGATTCTGCTAGGAACCTCCTAAAGCCTGTTCAGCTATTGAGCAGGCTTTTTTATTATATGCCTGCTTTGCTGGTTTACGCTTTTTTGCTACTTTTGCCTTTTAGAAGAAAAAACAAATCGATATAGACATGAAATTCAACGTACCAAGCAAAACGCTCCACAGCTATGTATCGGCTGTCAGCAAAGTCATCAATTCCAAGAACGCCCTTACAATACTGAATAACTTCCTTTTTACACTTGACGGCGACATACTCACTGTCAAGGCTTCAGACATGGAAAACAGCCTTGTGGGCCGTCTTCCGGTCACAGGTGCAGAGGGTGGCGGCTCTTTCTGCCTTGACGCACGCAGAATTGTTGACCTGCTTAAGGAGATGCCAGACCAGGGAATAACATTTGAGATTGACGATGACAATCTTGAAGTGAAAATTTCTTACCCCAATGGCATGTACAATACTGTGGCTATCAACGGCGTTGAATATCCATTGACTACCGAGGCACAGGAAGGTGAAACAATCAGCTTCACCATGCCGGCAGACCAGGTGATGAAAGGCATTGAAAATACCATTTTTGCAGTAGGTACAGACGAGCTGCGCCCGCAGATGATGGGTATTTTATGGGATGTGAAACCGGACAGGATTATTTTTGTGGCAACCGACACACGCAAACTCGTAAAATATACCAACTCTTTTATCAAACCTGGCTCGGAATGCTCATTCATCCTGCCCCTCAAGCCCGCGACAGTGCTTAAAAATGTATTTGGCAAGGAGGATGAAATAGAGGTGACGGTTTCAGAGAAGAGCGTCAAGTTCAATTCTCCCTCATTCACTTTCGACTGCCGCCAGATTAAAGGTGCGTTCCCTCCCTACGACAAAGTTATTCCCGCAAATAACCCTTATGCCCTTACTGTTGACCGCCTCTCTTTCCTCACTGCAGTGCGCCGTGTAGGAGTCTTCGGCGATTGCGGCAACGGGCTTGTCAAATTCAAACTCACACCGGACACACTTACACTCCGTGCCCGCGACAACAGCTATGGCACCAGCGGTTGGGAATCCGTGCCATGCAGCTATACCGGAAATGATTTTATGATTGGATTCGGAGCGCCTTACCTCATCGAAATCTTTTCAACCATTTCCACAACAGATGTTATCATGAAGCTGTCGGACGCAAGCCATCCGGCTGTATGCGTTCCCGCTGAGAATGAGCCGGACTCTGAACTGCTCATCCTCCTCATGCCTATGAACATCGTTGACTGATAATACATAACATCAATGAATCTAAAACTTGACCGACCTATAATATTTTTTGACCTCGAAACTACCGGCACCGACATCCTCAATGACCGCATTGTGGAATTGTCATTAATCAAGATAATGCCGGACGGTAGCGAGTATGAGCGCACAAGGAGAATCAATCCTGAAATCCCCATCCCTGCCGAGGCTACCGCAGTGCATGGCATAAAAGATGAGGATGTGGCTGGAGAACCAAAGTTTTCCCAGATTGCACATTCACTTGCGGACATATTTGAAGGGTGCGACATCGCCGGCTTCAATTCCAACCGCTTTGACGTGCCTATGCTCGACCAGGAATTTCAGCGCGCAGGAGTGAAATTTGACTTTACCGGAGTTCGCTTTGTGGATGTTCAGACTATTTTCCATAAGAAAGAACAGCGCACACTCATTGCCGCTTACCGGTTCTACTGCGGAAAAGAGCTTGAGGAGGCACATTCGGCTAATGCCGACATAAGGGCGACATATGAGGTGCTCAAATCACAGCTTGACAGGTATCCCGACCTTGAAAACGACATCAACTTCCTGTCGGAATACTCCAGCCACACAAAAAATGTGGACTTCATGGGAAGACTCGTTTATGATGACAAGAAAAGAGAGGTAATTAATTTTGGCAAATATAAAGGTAAACTTGCCGAAGCTGTGCTACGCCGCGACCCAAGTTACTATTCATGGATTCTTAACGGCGATTTCGCACAGAATACCAAGGCTGCATTTACTGCAATATACCAACGAATAAAAAACAAAGACCATAAGGATGCTTGAAGGCAAACATATCATTCTTGGAATCACAGGAGGCATCGCCGCATATAAGTCGGCGATGCTTGCTCGTTTATTGATTAAGGCAGGTGCGGAGGTGCAGGTGGTAATGACCCCTTCCGCTAAAGAGTTCATAACCCCGGTCACCTTATCGGCTCTTACAGGCAATCCTGTAATCAGTGAATTTTTCACGGCGAATACCGGCGAATGGCACAGCCATGTCGACCTCGGGCTGTGGGCTGACGCTATGGTAATAGCACCTGCAACTGCATGCACTATCGGTAAAATGGCAAATGGAGTGGTGGACAATATGCTTGTGACCACATATCTCAGCGCGAAAGCTCCCGTTTTCATTGCATCCGCAATGGACCTTGACATGATGGCGCACCCGTCAACCACAAGAAACCTTGAATTGCTGCGCAGCTATGGCAACCATATAATTGAAGCGGCAGCCGGTGAACTTGCGAGCCATCTTGTTGGAAAAGGCAGGATGCAGGAACCGGAAATCATCGTTGCGGAGATGCAAAAATATTTTGCGCAGTCCCAGACCCTTAAAGGCAAAAAAGTGCTTGTGACAGCGGGACCGACCTATGAAAAAATCGACCCGGTGAGATTTATTGGCAATTATTCCTCAGGCAAAATGGGCTACGCTATTGCTGATGAGGCGGCACACCGCGGGGCGGACGTGATTCTCGTTAGCGGTCCGGTGGCATTGCAGCCGAAGCAGCAGAATGTTACTGTTGTGCCGGTTGAATCCGCAAAAGAGATGCTTGAACAATGCGAGAAATTTTTCCCGGAGAGCGATATCGCTGTGATGTGCGCTGCCGTAGCCGATTATGCACCTGCAAATCCCGCGGACAAGAAAATCAAGCGTGAAAAGCAGGATGTGCCTGTCATAAACCTCGTCAAGAATCCCGATATTGCCGCAACACTCGGCGCAGAGAAAAAGCCGGGACAGGTTTTAATCGGCTTTGCCCTTGAAACAGACAACGAACAGGCAAATGCCCTTGACAAGCTCAAGCGCAAAAACCTTGACATGATTGCATTGAATTCGCTCCGCACCCCTGGAGCCGGCTTCGGCACCGACACAAATGTCATAACACTTATCAGCGCGGACGGCACCGAAACGCCCCTCCCCTTGATGAGCAAAACAGAAGCTGCATCAAAGCTATTCGACCACATCATCGGAATAAAATGAGGTGTAGTATCTGCATTGCGGTATTTTTATTCTCGCTCTTTGCCGTTACGATGAAGGGTGCGGAACTGAACTGCAATGTGGAAATAAATGTCGACAAAGTATCTTCCGCATCTCCGGAAACATTCGCCGCATTAAAAGATGCTATCGCCGAGTATATGAATACTACGGCATTTACCGGAGCGCAGTATTCGCCTGTTGAAAAAATAGACTGCAAGATTTTCCTTACAGTCAATGATTACACCGATAATATTGTGTCTGGGACATTGCAAGTGCAGTCCACACGTCCAGTTTACGGTTCATCCTACACCACTCCTTTGATTAATTACAAGGATAACGACATAAATTTCTCATATACGCCCGGCGACAGGATAATCCATACTACCGGAACTGTGGACAGCAACCTTGCCGCGCTGCTCGATTTCTATGCTTACCTCATAATTGCGGTCGACTCCGATTCATTCGCGCCTAAAGGGGGAGACAGTATGTACGAAGCGGCGGCGGAGATTGTCCAACTTGCAAGGAATACCGGCGAAAAAGGATGGAGGGCGATTGACGACCAACGCAACCGGGCTTCCCTTCTTACAGCAATAACGGAAGGAAGCTCATCTGCTATCCGTGACATATATTATGGCTATCACCGTAAAGGGTTGGATATTATGTCGGAGAACCCTGATAAAGGTCGCTCTGCAATTACCGAAACTCTCAAATCGCTCCCTGTAATCGCTACTTCAGCACCGATGTCTGCAGTACTGCCGCTGTTCCGCGATGCTAAACTTGATGAGCTTGCAAATGTTTATTCTAAAGGACCGGTTGACGAGCGGAAAGACATTTACAATCTCCTCGTTGAAATTTATCCGACCGAGGCAAGGAGAATAGAATCCATTAAAGAATCTAAAGATTGAACGGAATGCTTGAAACCCTACATATATCGAATTACGCGCTCATTGACAGCATTGACATTGCCTTTGAGCCGGGACTCAACATAATTACCGGTGAAACCGGAGCCGGAAAATCAATAATGCTTGGAGCGCTATCCCTGCTTCTCGGAGCAAGAGCCGACATGAAATCGGTGCGTCATCCAGAAAAGAAAACAATTATTGAGGCGGTATTTTCCATTGGTGAGTTTCCGGCACTGAAAATATATTGCGAGCAAAACGACATTGAGTGGGATGACACAAGGTGCATTCTGCGCCGCGAACTTTCCCCTGCCGGACGGTCAAGGGCTTTTGTCAACGACTCGCCTGTCCCGTTGGCGAAACTGGAAGCGGTTGCAATGCAACTGATTGACATTCATTCACAGCACCAGAACCAACTGCTTGCACGTCCCGAGTTTCAGCTTAAAGTTCTTGACAACCTGGCTGGAAATGAAGAACGGCTGGCTCGTTATGCAAATTTGTTCGCCTCGTTCCGCGATTCACTCAAAAAACTCAAAGTTGCGAAAGCACGCATAGAGCGCACACGCACCGACGAAGATTTCACCCGCTACCAGCTTGAGCAGCTTGACGCGCTCAACCTGCGTGCTGGTGAACAGGAAAGCCTTGAACGCGAACGCGATGTAATGACAAATCTCACGGAGCTCAAAGGATTTCTGTCAGATGCGCTTCAGGCGCTTAGCGATGCTCCCAGAAATGTTCTTTCACTTATATCCGAGGCTACGGACGCATGCGCCCACCTTGATTCTCTATTGGATGAAAAAGAGCGGATTCCTGAACGCCTTGAAGCAGCGGCAATAGAGCTGCGCGACATTGCCGACACACTTGCCGCGGCAGACCGCGACCTCGCAGCTGACCCGGCGGAACTTGATGCCATCGAATCACGCCTCGATGAAATATATTCCTTGGAGCAAAAACATAAAGTTGAATCAGTAGAGGAGCTGATTGAGCTCCGCGAAAAACTCCGTGACAGGCTTGATGCCCTTGACAATAGCGACACTACCATTTCAACTCTTGAAAAAGAGGCGCGCCGCGCACTTGCGTTGGCACGCGAAGCAGCCGCGGAAATTTCTGCCGCAAGAAAAGAGGCTGCTGTAAACCTCGCGGCACAACTCACGCAGCTTGCCATTCCCCTCCGCATGAAGAACCTGCAGGTTGAAGTGGCGGTAGAGCCTGCTGAAATATCCGCAACAGGCACAGACAAAGTGGAATACCGCTTCGCATTCAATAAAAACCAAACGCTTATGCCGGTTGCCGGAGTTGCATCTGGCGGTGAGATTTCGCGCCTAATGCTTTGCCTGAAAACCATTATTGCCGGCAAAATGAGCCTCCCTACAATCATATTTGACGAAATTGACACCGGTGTCAGCGGCGATGTCGCGGCAAGGATTGGAGCTATGATGCAGCAGATGGGAAATGCGATACAGGTTATTACTATCACCCACCTTCCGCAAGTGGCTGCAAGAGGAAACGCCCATTTCAAAGTGTACAAGGAGGATGACGACAATGCCACACATACAAGGGTTTCACAATTGTCCGACGAAGAACGAATCGGAGAAATTGCCTTGATGCTGAGCGGTAAGACAGATGACCCGGCGGCAAGGGCTACCGCGCAATCACTTTTGCAAAACAATTAATCATCATAATCATGAGTGAAGACTATATTTTCGGCATAAGAGCCGTTATCGAAGCAATACAGGCGGGTAAAGATATTGACCGCGTTTACATAAAAAAGGATCTTTCCGGCGAGCTTGCCTCTGAACTGTTCGATTTGATGCGTAAGCACCATATCGTCAGCCGCCGTGTGCCGGTGGAGCGGATAAACAAAATCACCAGAAAAAACCATCAGGGAGTGGTCGCTCTCCTGTCGGCAGTCACTTATGATTCCCTTGACCGGGTAATTCCTGAACTCTACGAGGCTGGTGTCCTGCCTTTCATCGTGGTGCTTGATGGAGTGACCGACGTACGCAATTTCGGAGCAATTGCGCGCACATGCGAATGCGCCGGAGTAGACGCGATTGTTATTCCCACCCACAATAGCGTAAGTGTCAACGCAGATGCAGTCAAAACCTCGGCTGGAGCACTTCATCATATCCCTGTTTGCCGTGAATCCAGCACACTTGCCGCTGTCAAGCAACTTAAAAATAGCGGATATAAGATTGTCGCTGTCACTGAAAAAGCTGACATAAACTATACCCTCACCGACTACACGGTGCCTGTAGCGTTGGTTCTTGGCGCGGAAGACACCGGCATTTCACCGGAAATATTGCGTCTGAGCGATATATTCGTGTCTATTCCAATGTTCGGTAAAATCGGTTCACTTAACGTTTCCGTTGCCGCAGGAATAACCATATATGAAGTAGTCCGTCAACGCCTGAACGCAGACATGGAGCCGGTATGACCTGTTAAGGTCTACTAAAGTATCAAAAGGTATTTTTAAGGGGCAATGCGCCCCGGAGATTATTTCGTATCTTTGCAGGCTGCAAAAGAAATGAAAAATCTCCGTACTCTCATATATTCCTTGCTCTGCCTGTGCGCCAGCTTGAATGCTGGGGCGCTTAATGTACGTCTTACCGGTTCAGGCAGCAGCAAGGCAATAGCACTGGATGCCCCCGCAGCATCTGGTCTCGGGGCTCTCTTTGTTGTTCCTTCCGTGGAAGACCTCGGCTTGGAAGCGACCTCCATCAATGGAGAGGTGCAGTGGTACAAATTTGATGCACGTGGAGCGGCATACGCGGAGACAGTCATGAAAGCCTCATCTATTGAGGCTGTGTCCGGAGACTGCGGATATATAATTGAAGATGGAAACAATCGGTTTTACATTTGGATTGTCGATTATTCCAGATCCCCGATGACTGCGGGGACAATAGAAGTCATTGATAACGACTGCGGCACGGCAACCCTAAAATACACCGGAGAGGCTTCCCGGCTGACTTACTATGGAATAACAGGGCGGCAACTTGAAATAGACCGCGAAATAGCTTTGTCATATTTTACCCTTGAGCCACTTCCGGAGAGTCTTACATTCCGTCAAACAACAGAGACCCGCTCCCTGCCATATATCCAACAGAGCATTGCAATCCCCGCACCTTTATGCCCTACACGCTTCACCCTCGCCGGAGACCAGTTCTTGAAAGAATGGGGCAAAGAGATTATTATTGACAGCGATGTGCTTCAGCCACATGCAGTAGAGGCGGTGGTAAGTGTAATTCAGCTTGAACGCGATGCGCTGAACGAGCAGAAAACCTCCGGTGCATCTTTTGGTGGTTCCGCGCCAATTGAAATGCAACTCAGGGCTGCCGTGACAGACGCTGTGGTATTTACTGAATGGCAAATTGCATCAGACCCGGAATTTAATAATATCACCCTCCGGGAACAATCTCCGGAATGGGACTACATTTTCAACGACACCGGCACATCCTTCATCCGTTTTGTCTGTGCCAATGCAGACGGTTCATGCGAATGGCATAGCGATACCTACACTGTGTCAGTCGGTGAATCCCGCCTTAGATGCCCCAATGCATTCTCTCCGGGAACTACGGAAGGAATAAATGACGAGTGGAAGGTAAGTTACCGCTCGATTATTGAATTTGAGTGCCACATTTTCAATCGCCTCGGAGTCAAGATGGCGGAACTTCACAATCCCGCACAAGGATGGGACGGAAAATACAAAGGGCATTATGTCAAACCGGGAGTGTATTACTATGTCATTAAAGCTCTGGGCGCAGATGGCAAACGATATAACCTGAGCGGCGACATCAATATTGTCGGCACACGCTCCCGTAACTGAATATAAACTTAACAAAACAATAAGATATGAAAGCTTTACACATAATTATATTAGCTATTGCGCTTGGATGCGCTACGGCTTCAGCGCAACAGCCGGTATTGAACCCTTCTATTCCTAAGCAGGTTTCCTTTGCCGGACAGGTTGTCAACCTTGACCGCGCTGATATGTACGAGAGATATGACCGGGAATTGACCTCTATGGCGTATACCCACGGAAACACTCTGTTAACACTGAAACGTGCTAACAGATATTTCCCTATCATGTCACCAATCCTCAAACGATATGGCGTGCCACAGGATCTTCTTTATCTTGCTTGCATTGAAAGCTATCTCAATCCTCGTGCCGTATCTCCGGCTAAGGCTGCGGGACTGTGGCAGTTTATCCCTGTGGCTGCACGTCAATACGGGCTTGAGGTTAATGAATTTGTTGATGAGCGTTATCATCCAGTCAAGGCTACCGAGGCTGCATGCAAGATGCTCAAAAGCATGAAAAACAAATTCGGCAACTGGGAAAGTGCCGCTGCGGCATATAATGCCGGAGCAGCACGCATTTCGCGAGAACTTGACTCTCAGGGAGTGAATACTGCTTTTGACCTTTACCTCCCGGACGAAACATCACGTTATATGTTCCGCCTGCTCGCTATGAAAGAGATTATGGAGAACCCTGCCAAATATGGCTTCAAGTTAAAAGCCGACCAGTTATACCACGATATTGATTGCAATACTGTCACTGTGTCTGGCGCGGTTGACGACTGGGCTGCATGGGCACGCAACCATGGCACTAATTTTATGACTCTCCGTGACCTAAACCCATGGATTCGTGCAAAAAGCCTCCCCAACAAAACCGGCAAGACCTATCAGGTTCTCGTACCTAAAAAAAACGCGCTTTCCAGAAGCGCACAACCTATTAAACCATATAACCCCAAATGGACAGAGTAAATACAAAACAAACAGGCAGTGACGCACGAAACCTGACAGTCCTGGGGGCGAGGGTAAACAATCTCAAGAATATTGACGTAACCATACCTCATAATTCCCTCACCGTCATAACCGGTCTGAGCGGCAGCGGAAAATCTTCACTTGCTTTCGACACAATCTATGCCGAAGGGCAGAGACGTTATATAGAAACATTTTCGGCATACGCTCGCAATATGCTCGGCAATATGCAGCGACCCGACGTTGACAAAATCGGAGGGCTGAGCCCGGTCATTGCAATCGAGCAGAAAACGGTCAACCGCAATCCGCGAAGCACCATAGGCACCACAACGGAGATATACGACTTCCTCCGCCTCCTCTATGCCCGTGCAGGAGAGGCGCGCAGCTATATCTCCGGCGAGGCGATGGTGAAGTACACCGAGGAGAAGATTGTCGACCTTATCCTCAACCGCTATGAAGGGAAAAAAATATATGTTCTCGCTCCACTTGTCAAAAACCGAAAAGGGCACTACAAGGAGCTATTTGAAGCACTCGGCAAGAAGGGCTATTTAAATGTGAGGGTTGACGGTCAACTCACTGAAATCACAGCCGGGATGAAAGTGGACCGTTACCGCAACCACTCCATTGAGCTTGTCATTGACCGCCTGAAAGTTGCCGCGAAAGACGATACCCGATTGCGTGAAACTGTCACCGAGGCACTGCGACAAGGTGACCGCGAACTGATGATATATGATGTGGACACCGACACCGTGAGCCACTACAGCCAGCATCTTATGGATCCGGCTACCGGATTGTCTTATCACGAGCCGGCACCACATAATTTCTCATTCAATTCTCCGCAAGGAGCATGCCCATGCTGCAAAGGACTCGGATATGTAAATATTGTAGACAGGGAAAAAGTGATTCCGAATCCTGCGCTATCTATCCGTGCCGGAGGTATCGCGCCTCTCGGCAAGTTCCGTAATTCGATGGTGTTCTGGCAAATCCAGGCATTATGCGAAAAACATGGTTACACCCTTGACACTCCCCTATCTGACCTAAGCGAAGAAGCGCTGTCAGAGATACTGAACGGCACGAATGAGCGTCTTGTAATTAAAAACGAAACCTTATCCACAAACAATTATTTCCAGACCTACGAAGGAGTCATAAAATACATAGAGCTGCTCCAGAGCGAGGAGGAAATCGCCGGAAGCCAGAAGTGGAGCGAACAGTTTTACTCACGCGCCACTTGCCCGGAATGTGGCGGAGCAAGGCTGAACCGTGAGGCACTCCATTATTTCATTGACGGGAAAAACATAGCGGACCTGTGCAGGATGGACATAACCGCGCTTTATGAATGGAGCAAAAGTGTTGAGAGCCGCCTGTCTCCTACGCAATCCTTTATCGCAAAAGAGATATTGAAGGAGATTCGCGCCCGCCTTGGTTTTCTTGTTGATGTAGGGCTCGGATACCTCTCGCTTGACCGTAACTCCTCGACCCTGAGCGGCGGTGAGAGCCAGCGCATACGCCTTGCCACACAGATTGGCTCAGAACTCGTAAACGTGCTTTACATACTTGATGAGCCGAGTATCGGATTGCACCAGCGCGATAACCGGCGCCTTATTGACTCGCTCAAAAAATTGCGTGATGCATCAAACTCTGTAATTGTGGTTGAGCATGACAAAGACATGATGCTTGATGCCGATTATATAGTGGATGTAGGTCCTAAAGCGGGACGCAGGGGTGGCGAAGTAGTTTTTCAAGGCACACCTGAAAAAATGATGAAAAGCGGCACTCTTACTGCGGAGTACCTAAACGGCGACAAATGCATAGCTGTTCCTGCCACACGGCGCGAAGGCAATGGCAAGGCCCTCACGCTCAGAGGAGCTACAGGAAACAATTTGCAGAATGTCACCCTGACCATTCCGCTCGGCACCCTGACATGCATTGCCGGAGTGAGCGGAAGCGGCAAATCATCGTTGATTAATTCCACTTTGCGCCCTATTCTCTCCAAGCATTTCTACCGCTCGCACGAGATGCCTTTGCCATACGAGTCAATTGAAGGGATTGAGAATATTGACAAGGTTGTGACAGTGGACCAGTCACCCCTCGGAAAATCGCCCCGCTCAAACCCGGCGACCTATACCGGAGTTTTCACCGACATCCGCAACCTCTTTGTTGACCTCCCAGAGTCAAAAATCAGAGGGTACAAACCGGGACGTTTCTCTTTCAATGTCAGCGGAGGACGCTGCGAAACCTGCGGTGGAAACGGTTACCGTACAATTGAGATGAATTTCCTGCCGGATGTGCTTGTGCCGTGTGAAACATGCGGCGGCAAGAGATATAACCGTGAAACGCTTGAAGTGCGGTTCAAAGGCAAATCTATCGCTGATGTGCTTGACATGACAATAAACCAGGCTGTGGAATTTTTCGCCAATGTACCGGCTATACTCAAAAAAATCAAGGTGCTCCAGGAGATAGGGCTCGGTTACATCAAGCTCGGTCAACCCTCATCAACCCTGAGCGGAGGAGAAAACCAGAGGGTGAAACTTGCAACTGAACTTGCGAAACGTGATACCGGGAACACCCTTTTCATTCTTGATGAACCCACTACCGGACTCCATTTCGAGGATATCAATACCCTGCTCGGGGTGTTCAACAGGCTTGTTGACAAAGGCAACACAGTGCTTGTCATAGAGCATAACCTCGATGTGGTAAAAAGCGCCGACCATGTCATTGACATGGGACCTGAAGGCGGAGCGGCAGGAGGAAACATTATTGCCACAGGCACCCCCGAAGAGATTGCGGCTGGAGTTTCACCCACCGCAACATTCCTTAAGGAAGAACTTGAATTAAGTAAACGGCAATAAACGAAACCTATAAAAACTTAAAGCGGCAAACCGGGACATTCTGCCAGGTGTTTTTAAGGCAGAAACAATTAAAAAAATATGCCAATGAACACAATTATCAATCAGAATGTACCCGAATTCTCCGTGCCTGCATTTGTAAACGGCGAATTTAAGACAATCAGCAATGCTGACATAGCAGGAAAATGGGCGATTTTCTTCTTCTATCCTGCCGACTTCACTTTCGTATGCCCTACTGAGCTTCTCGATATGGCAGAAAACTACGACAAGTTCCGTGAACTCGGAGCAGAGGTTTACGCTGTAAGCACCGACACCCAGTTCACCCACAAAGCATGGCACGATAGCTCGGAAAGCATCGCAAAAGTTAAATTCCCTATGCTTGCCGATAAGACCGGCGCTCTTAGCGAAGCATTTGGAGTGCTCAACCCCGAAGATTTCCTCGCTTACCGTGGCAGCTTCATTGTTACCCCCCAGGGAGTAATCAAAGTAGCTGAAATCAACGACAACGGTATCGGCAGAAACAGCGAGGAACTTCTGCGCAAGCTCGAAGCAGCACAATTTGTTGCTGAACATGGCGACCAGGTGTGCCCTGCACGCTGGAAAAAAGGCGACAAGACACTTACCCCCGGCATTGAGCTTGTAGGAAAAATCTAACGGCTGGTTTTACGAACCATATCAGCGGGTGCGATTTTCTTCGCATCCGCTTTTTTATTCCCCTCTATCGGATAAAATTTTTGAGATTCATTCAAGTGTGTCGTATTTAGTGGGTTATGTATGTGATGTCTATTTCGATTTCAGTGCCGAGAATGTTACTATGAGGTGCAAAAAGCTGCCAGGAAGTGGAACCGAAATATGATTCTAAGATTTCAATAATTTGCCTTTGCTCTACTTCAGTACATGGATTTTCGAGAGAAGAGTAAATTACGCAAATACACTCCTGCTTTCTTTCGGGAGTAAGAAATTTTTTGCTGTCATACAATGGATTGAGAAGTAAGTCTGCAATATAATTGACGCGTGATGTATTTGCGTAAGATTTAGATTTGTAGCATGCCGATTCAATAGTAGAAGAAGATAGTATTATTTTCTCAATATCTTCAGGCACATCGCCTATCTTTGCCTTTAAGAGATTGAGTTGATGATTTACTTTATTTAGCTTAATCAGCTCATCATAACGTTTTTTCAACCGATATTCTCGTTTACGCTTGCTACGATTTTGTCTTTTTCCCTTGACTTTATACAGACATCGTTCACTCAAAAGCCAGTGAGTTGCATCCCCTGAAAGACTAAGATCATAAGGAGTTTGCATCTCACGCTTCAATTCTTGACGTATCTTTTTATCCCGGCAATAAGGCAAGGCTATCAGTAAATTAATGCGTTTTGCCTGAAACTCATATTGACTCAATTTCTCGGGATTCAAGATCATATCCTCCAACAATCCCCACTCTTCCACTGTAACATTCCCAAAAGGTCCGGAACTCCAGAGAATGTCTGCGGCAGCTTCCACCTTGGTCTGCAAACCATCATCAGGCAGGATAACATCCATTCCAACTATATTATCAAAGCGGTCGCCTTCGATTAGAGTAACGTCAGAGTCCCCATTGTCTTTGAATGTTATAGAACCACCTTCTCCCGAAAACGATATGCTGCATATTATATCATAATTTTCTTTATACTCCGAAATGGGTAGGAGAGCATCTTTATACGGCTTTAAAATCAAAGTTTCAGCTATGGCACGGAAATCCAACGATTTGAAAAGTTCTTGTACAGTCATAATATAATCATTGTTCGTGAGTTTTTTTGTGAAATGTGAATGTCCCTGCATTATAGTATTGGGGCATGTTGTTTGAGTACATGGCGTTTAGTGCCATCCACAACTGTTTCTCAGTTGCCCATACACCGAATGGAAGTTTATCGCGTCGGGAGCTGCGCCCTTTACGGGGATGGCTCAATACTAAGTCAAGAAAACGCACCAATCCGTTATCCATGTCAAGAGGGAAAAAGCCATATGGCTCCATGATGTCATCTTGGAGCACGGAAATATCGCTCCAGTAAGTGAGCGAATTGAATATTTCAATGGCGGATGTCCTTTTACCGGCGGCAAAAAAGGGAATTGTCGCGAAGCAGTAGGTACGGTCGGCATAGTTCCATAATTCACTAATAATGTCAGCTGCATATTCGCGTGAATTGTCATACTCTTGACCTAAACAGGTTACAAGCACAGCCATTTGTTCATTGTCGGCATGGATCGCTTCACGACACTGTGGGATATTGGAGAGGAAAATGTGCTCATCATTCTCAGTGCCGCAGTGCATCAGCCGATCATTATCACTATTACAATACACAAACCTGATATCATCGTATTTTTTGTTGGCTCTGAGTCGGTCAACAATTACCCCAGCTCTGAGACCTAATGCAATTACCCTAAACATACTACATTACTTAATCCCACCAGTCAGTGAGGTTGTTATCAAGAAATTTCCATAGGATTTTGTAGGCTTTTGCCCTATGCAGTTCCGATAATATATATTTATTATCGTCCTCTTTTTCTATGTTTTCGAAATGGTACTTACCGAAAATCGAACCTATGAAGCGTGAGGCGTTTCGGATGTTTACATATATTCCTTCCATATTATAATAGTCAGCAGCGGCAATATCCAGCAGTCGGCAGCAAAGCTCCATGCGCGAAACGTAGTGCTTGCTGTTGACAAAGCGATCGGTATATCGGTGGTAGCCGATGTGATATTCAATCCGTTTACGCATGATATCAAGGATATTGCTCCAGCAAATTGCCGAATCGTAAGCCAGGGTATCTTTCCAATAATAGCAATTCTTGCGTTTTATGCTCAGAGCTCTATCGGGTTCTTCCATCGAATATCGTACAGAACCGTCTTCCACAGCATCAAGATATTGCTGGAAATCCTTATGGTGGCGAGTCTGCGTCTTGAAATCGTAAAGGGTGGACCAGTAGAGCAGATGTGCTGCAACTTCAGCGTTTGTCTGACTCTCAAGTGGAGATTCATCTAAGAGGTGTTGTCGGAACATACTATCTTTGTTAAATACAACCTCTCGCCCTGTGAGCCATTCTATCGGATCCGGTGCTCCGGCTATATGAATCTTGCCCTCATAATCTGATATAACTGTCAGCGGAATGCTGGAGTGCGCTTCGTCAAGGGGGAGATTTCGGATTGTATAGAATAAAGTTTTATACAATTTTCTGACGCCTTCAGGCTCATTATAGTAAGTCCGAAGTGTGCGCCACACATCTTCAAACTCTGACCGGGTAAAATATTCCTTATAAATCATGTCGCAAAATTAAAGTTTGAAACCGCCAAAAATTGTCAGTCAGATTTTAAATGTATTCCTCGGTAAATATATTTACCTCAAGATTTGTAAATAAATCCTTGAAGGCAACCTCAGGACAAACCTCAGCTAAATTTCCATTCTTTCCGTCCATAACCCAGTATTGCTCATAGTCATAATCTCCAAGCTCAAGATAGATGGAGCATGCCAAATCGCCAAGCGACAATTTCACTCCATACATATCAAAATGTTCTCTGAATTTTTCATAGAAATCCTTTGCCGTCTTGACTTCCGCTTCATTGATAAGTTTGGTATAGTAGGCATGACGGCGACGCATCAATTCTAAGATCTTTTTACGCTTCTCATCCATATGGATTACAAATTCGCGAAAATGCTCCCTGTTTTTTTCAACAATTTCTTTTCTCTTCTGCGCACGCCGCTCTATTTCTTCTGCATTATCCATTATACGATATGTTTTTGATTGTTTAAAATCAGTTTTATTGTTTTTGATGACAAAGTTAGCCCTATCGACTGCCATAAACTGTCAGTCGACAACAAATGTATAGATTTGAGTAGATATTTTCTTACGCTTTTATTGAAGCGACCAGTGTGACCTTGAAAGTATCTCCTAGAGAATCATCTGATGTCAAGCCCCACCTTATATCAATATCATCATTGGCATGAGAAAGCATTGCAGTTATAGATGATAAATCTGACATTTTAGGTTGCTTAATACCGTAACGGAAATCAATCAACAGATTGCTAACCCTATCTATTCTGCAAGGCAGGGCGTTTATAGCTTCTTTAAATGCTTTATCAAGGATGTGGCTTGTGCCTATAGAGACCCAATTCTCTCCCTCGCCAGTCAAGACGTTTTCTATATCTTCTTTGTCAAGGCTGATAATACCGGTTGCTTCTAGTATACCGTCAAGTTCAGATACATCCCCTCTGACGGGAAAACCGTTCCATTCTGAAATTTCTATTGACATAGTTCTTAGTTTTTTATTACTATATGTCGATTCATCTTTTATATTTTGCAGTCCGGGCAGGATTCGAACCTACAATACCCAACACGGGGAACTTTCCATCTAATATAAAGCGCGTCTGACCAATTTCGCCACCGGACTGATTTTAGTGTACCGCAAAAATACGGCAGGGATGCCTCATTTTGCGGTACAAGAATTAACGATTAGCAAACTTTGAAATCGGGCGCATTCACG
>DAAJ01000032.1:1281-45315 GCA_001701115.1 Bacteroidales bacterium GP2 | reverse complement strand
TTTGAAATAACCTTATACTGCTTTGAAACTCATGTCAAGACCTTTTACTGAGTGGGTTAGCGCACCAACTGAGATATAGTCTACACCACATTCGCCGTATTCCCTCAATGTGTCAAGTGTGATGCCGCCTGAGGACTCTACTTCAGTAGCGCCATTGATAAGTTTTACAGCTTCGCGGGTACGCTCCGGTGTGAAATTGTCAAGCATGATGCGGTCAACTCCTGCGGCAAGCGCTTCATTGATTTCATCGGTATTCCTCACCTCGACTTCGATTTTCAGATCACGTCCTGTTTCTTTGCAATATTTCTTTGCAGCTTCCACAGCTTTCGTGATTCCTCCAGCAAAATCAACATGGTTGTCTTTAATAAGAATCATGTCATGCAAGCCCATACGGTGGTTCGCGCCACCACCGGTCTTTACAGCTTCCTTCTCAAGGATGCGCATTCCGGGAGTTGTTTTGCGGGTATCAAGTACCTTTGTCTTGAGTCCTTTCAACTTATCCTGGTATTTTGCTGTGATTGTGGCGATTCCGCTCATGCGTTGCATGATATTAAGCATGGTTCGTTCTGTTTGAAGGAGTGAGCGCACTGAGCCCTCTACTTCAAAAGCAATATCGCCCGGCTTTACATGTTCACCATCCTTAATGAACAATGTCATTTTCATGCTCGGATCGAATTTTTCAAAAACCTTCCGTGCCACTTCCACACCGCTAAGTACTCCTTCCTCTTTGATTATAAGTCTCTGTATTCCCTGCTCATCTGCGGGAATGGTTGAAAGGGTGGTTACATCCCCGTCACCTACATCCTCTGCAAAAGCCAGAGTGAGAAGGTCGTCAAGAAGCTCTTCGTTTTTCTTCATAATGCTCTCAGTTTCCTCAATAGTTATTACTTTTGCAAAAGTAATCATAACAACCTTTTTCAGCAAATGAAAATTGTATTACTCACAGTTGGAAAGACATCTGCTAAAAATATAAGCTCTGGCATTGACCTCTACTTGGACAGGTTAAAGCATTATATTCCTGCCGAGATTATGTGTCTGCCTGACTTGAAATCAACATCTTCGCTAAGCATTGACCAGCAGAAACAGCGTGAAGGACAAGCAATACTGGGTTTCTTCACTCAAGGAGACAAGGTAGTGTTGCTTGATGAGAAAGGTGAAATGCTTACATCAAGGAAATTTGCGGATTCTATTGAAAAATCAATGCTTTCAGGTGTGAAAAGATTGGTTTATGTAGTTGGTGGTCCCTATGGGTTTTCTGCGGACGTATATGCACGGGCTGACGCAAAATTATCTTTGTCGGCAATGACATTTCCGCATGACCTTGTCCGCCTTCTTTTTGTTGAACAATTATATCGAGCTATGACGATTTTACGGGGAGAAAAGTATCACCACGACTGATAAATGTTTATATTTCAATAAATTCCAACATTATTGCATCGGATGTCAACCAGTAATGGGTATTAATGCCCAAATAATTGCTATTATGCCACATTATTCCCTCTTTTATAAATCTTTCAGATATTCTCTCTACCTTATTGCGGCGTAGGCTGCCAAACATTGCTGAGCAAAGTTCAAGGCTCATTCCTTTTTCCGTTCTAAGCGATGTGATAACAAAGTCATTGAATCGCTCGGAATCATTTTCATCTTCAGCAACGGTGATGCCGATGCCCTTGTTTTCAATATATTGTTTCAGATTTCCCGGATTATACCGTCTGATTTTCCCGTCAAAACTATGTGCTCCCGGACCTAATCCGAGATAAGGGGTCAGGTTCCAGTAAGATGAATTGTGGCGTGAATGGAATCCCAGTTTCGAGAAATTAGATATTTCATAATGCTGATATCCTGAAGAGTAAGCCTTGTCACACAGCAACTCGTACATTTCCAGTGCTTCGGTATCACTTATTTCTGTGATTTTACCTGTTTGTTTCATTGCTGTGAGCCTGGTGCCAGGTTCGTAAGAAAGCAAGTAGCAGGATAGGTGGTGGGGATTAAGTGCCAGTACTCCGTCCAATGATTTCTCCCAACTGGTTGTGTTTTGCCCGGGAAGTCCGTAAATAAGGTCAAGGCTTAAATTGAATCCGGATTCAAGGAGTCTTTTTGCTGCATTAATAGCTTCTATGGCAGAATGTCTCCGTCCGATGGTTTTCAGCTCGGTGTCATTTAGTGATTGCACTCCCATGCTTACCCGATTTACCAGAGTGTCATGATGTAACCATTTTACAAAATCATCGGTTGCGTCTTCCGGATTAATCTCAATGGTAATTTCTTCTGCCTTGTCAACAGGCAGTAAATTAAATATGCGTGTTAACTGGCTTCTGGAAAGGCAACTTGGCGTGCCTCCACCCAAGTATATTGTTGAAATTTCTTGAGCAAGTTCCTTTTTTCTTGAGGCATACTCATTCATAAGTGCCTCCACAAAATCAGCTTCATTGCGCAGCGGCATGGAGTAGAAGTCGCAGTACGCACACTTTGAATGGCAGAAAGGTATATGAACGTATATTCCAGCCATTTCAGTTAGTCCCTGCGGCACATGGTTTTGAAATCACAGAATTTGCAAGAATCTTTATCCGGTGCTTGGAAGAAGGGGATTTCAGGATTGAATATTTCGGAAACAACACTGTTGAGCCTTGTGACGAATTCATCAAGGTATTCCCTGTGGTCATCCACATTTGCGCTCTTTATTTTTACTTGCTGCGGTCCACTTGAAAAAATCTTACGGAGATTATAAATGTACAAGGCAATAGGCACATCCTGCTTCTGGCTGATATTGTAGGTATACGAATATAGCATAACCTGACCTATTGCCTTTTTAGTGTGCTTATTATTTATATGGTCGAAATATTGGTCCCAGTCAGTCAATACATTTTCATCTGAACCGGTCTTATAGTCTATAATGCGCATTCGACCGTTTGATATATCAATCCTGTCTATCTTCAGTTTGAAATTAACCGTCAGGTCATCAGTGATTTTTAAATCAATTGGCAGGCTTCTTTCCGCTTCCACAAGAATCAGAGGTGCAAATTCCATGTCAGCTTCCAGCACTGCTCTTACTGATTCCTTCATTACTCGTCCCATAATAAGAGTTTCGCCTTCTAATGGCGTATCAAGTCTTGAGTCATCAAGTTTGTTGTGCTGCTTATTTGTGTGGCGCACAATTAGCCGGTCTATAGTCGGATTAGTATTGGCGAGCAAGCTCTCGATATCTACTTTCGATATTGTATTTGCACTGTTTTTTGATGCTGCACTGGTATATATCTCCTGAAGGACATCATGGACTATAGTTCCATAAGTACCTGCATCCATGAAAGTTTGCATATCCTTGTCATCATTATATCCTTCAACATTCTGTAGGAAGAATTTAAGCGGGCATGCAATATATGTGCTCAACGCGCTTGCAGAGATAAATCTTTTATCTTTGCTATCGCTCTTAAAAAGCTCAAGTTTTTTTAATATGTCAGGCGTTTTCTCAATAGTAAGGGAATCAGAATCAAATTTAAGGGGATTGAAAACTCTGAGCGAGCGGGTCACACTACCGGAATCACCAAAAAGGTAAATAAGCTGGGTAAGATAACGTGACATTTCTCCGGTTTTCGTGCCGACACTTCTTGCGTCATAAATCAATTTGACATTTTTCGCACGGGAAATGAGCCTGTAGAAGTAATAAGCGAATATGCTTTCTTGAAAATCAGTGGTTGCCATTCCATAGCCTTTTCTCAGTGCATCAGGAATGAATGAGCCGGAATAATGCTTGCGTGGGAAGATTCGCTCATTCATTGACAGAATTATGATGTTGTCAAAGTCAAGGGCACGTGTTTCCAATACACCCATCATCTGCAATCCTTTCAGAGGCTCGCCTACAAGGTTTATCTTCTCCCCGGAAACTGTACGCTCAACCATCCGGAAAAAAGTAGCAGGCTTTATTTGTGTGTCAAACCTCACGCAATGTTCGCGCACTGTTTCTACTGCATTGAGATATGCGTCCAGAAATTTAAGTTCGGTTTTGCCGCATTTTTCGCGTACAAGGCTTATGATATCGGTAATATAATCGTAAATAATCTGGTCGTCAAGGCTATTGGCAAGCGGGGTGAAAATCGGTGCAAGAGTTGGGGCTACCTCTTCAATCTGATTCTGGCTCATGCGGAAAAGCCTGTTGGTGACAATTTTGCTTTCCAACGCATCAGCCTCTTGTGGGGCAAGTTCTCTGATAAAGCGGTTGCCTGTAACAGCAATTATATCCTCATAGAAAAATGTTGGGATGTCATTTGTTATTCGCAGACGCATCTGCAAACTTACAATAATTTTCATCATTGCAGCTATAGGAGTCAGCTTTAATGGAAGTCCCATAGTCACATTGATATTGTCAATCACATCGTAAGGAATTGAGCGGCGCAATCCAACAAACAATGATTCATCCGGAAGCACCACAGCTGTGTCAACAGCATTCTCAGGATTGGAAATCACTCCGGTTTCAGCCCATTCCCTTAGAATATCGCCTGTTAATTTTACCTGAGCCATAGATGAGGGGACTCCTATTATTTCAATAGTAGGCAATGTGGTGTTCTTTCCTTCCGGAAGCTCGTATTCCGACGGAAATTCTTTTATGTTTTTTTCAATGAAGCGACCCGCACGGTTGAAGCCATCAGTAAATGCCGGAGAATTGTAGTCCCAGTAAAAGTCGGCGCATTTGAAGTCGCGTAGAACTGAAAATATCTTCAACTCTACCGGAGTAAGGACATTAAACCCAATAAAAACATATTTTTTGAATGGCAAACTGTTTTCCACTACCGCTTCTTTGATGGCAGAAGCTACTTTGCGGTACTGCATGCCAGCTGAAATATTTCCTTCTGCCTCCAGACGCTCATGAAACGCATGATATAGAGGTCCGAGCACTTCCCATAGCTTCAGGAATTTTTCTTTAGGTTTGCCATCTGCCGGATTGGTGGCAATATGGTTCCAGAATCGTTCTGTATCCGTACTCCCTGGTTCTTCTCCCCAGTACCTGCGGATGATTTCTATCTGCTCATCTGTAAGGTATGTACTGCTGATTTCCTTGAACCGTTGAACATTTACAAATAATGCATCAGGATTTACAAGGTAGCGGTCAACATCGTTGAAATCGCTGATCAGCATATCACCCCAGAAAATGAATTTATCGAATTCAGAGATATCCCCGGCAAGTTTGCGGTACTCATCAAAAAGTATGAACAGTTGCTCAAGTCTGCCGGCAGTTGCCCTTTTTGAAAAATCCGCGATAAATGCGCTGATTGTCTTTGCGTTTACAATCCGCTCATTTACAAGCTGACCGATATAGTTTTTGAAAAAGGTGGCGGAGCGTTTATTAGGAAAGATGAAACATATATTTCTAAGGTTGGCTTTCTCGTTTTCAGCGAAAATTTGCGCAACCTGTTTAAGGAAAGGAGTATGTTCTGTCATAACTATTGTTTCAGTAGCAGAATGATTTTTATTGCCACATCGAAGTTGATAATCCTGCCGTTGCCATTGCCGGCAATGTCTATGCGTGCTTTATCGAATACCTCAATGATTTTCTCAACATTACGCTCATTAATGAATCTGGCAAAGTTTACGCTGAATTGGGCTTCAGCAGCACTCAGGTAGTTGAGTTGCGGCAACCTGAAATTAAAAATGAAATTTTCCCTTATCAACCTTATGGAGTAGTTGTAGAATTTTATCTCTTTCTCACGTCCAAGCGCAACTAAATTCTCGCTCCATGTTTTGAGTTCTGCAATTTTTCTCTGGTATGCGAAACGCATCAAAGCAATGAACATATTAAAAAATTCACTTTCATCGCTAAGATTGCCCAGATTGCGTAGTGCAGTGCTCATTGACCCGTCAGCATTATGGGCTATTGCAAGGGATGATTCCGGCGATACCCCGGCTTCTGATTCAAGCAACCGTGCAATAGTGTCATCCGATAACCTGCCAACACTGATTCTCTGCACGCGTGAATATATGGTAGGAAGGATTTCCGCTGGATTGTCGCTAACCATGATAAAAAGGGTATCCTCCCAAGGTTCCTCTATCATTTTCAGCAATTTGTTTGCGGCATCCTCATTCATTTTCTCCGGCAACCACCATATAACTATCTTGTACTCCGAACCATGTGTCGCAAAAGATAGTTTGTGGAGCAACGCTCCGCTCTCGCTTGAATAGATTATAGGCTGGGCATTTTTCTTTTCGAGCATCTCAGTCCAGATACCGAAATCCATAAATACCCTGTCCTTTATATAATCTTTCCATTGTGGAAGGAAATCGTCGCTAACTGGAGGCGATTTCATTTTGTCAAGTTTGACTACGGGAAAAACATAGTGGGTGTCAATATGCCCCATATTGTCGTGCTGCCGGCATGAAGGGCATTCCCCGCAACTGTCCGTATCTCCCGGATGTCTCCCTGTACAATGAATATATTGTGTGAATGCACGTGCTAATGCCATTTTTCCAACTCCGGTCGGTCCTTCAATCAGTAGCGCATGTGGTATTTTCCCGGAATCAGCGAGTAGTCGCAACCGGTTTTTTATAGTGTCATGTACAGGTATATCACTGAATCGCATGATAACTCCTCAATCACATTACGTTTTCCAGTATCTTACGCACGCTCTTTGTCGCATTCAGCGAATAGATGTGGATGCTTGGCACACCTGAAGCATAGAGTTCCTTCATCTGCATGGTGCACCATTCTACTCCAACAGCCTTTGCCTCATCATCATTCTTGCATGCAATTATCTGAGTAGCGAGTTCGGCAGGAATGTCGACATGGAAAACTTTAGGTAGCAATGTGAGCTGTCCGCGGGTAACAATCGGTTTTATACCCGGAATAATAGGTACGTTTATGCCTGCGGCGCGGCATTTTTCTACAAATTCATGAAATTTGCTATTGTCAAAAAACATCTGTGTGACAATATAGTCAGCTCCAGCATCAACCTTATGCTTGAGCCACATTATGTCCATTTCAGAGTTTGGAGCCTCGTCATGTTTCTCAGGATATCCGGCTACGCCGTAGCTGAATGGAGATTCTGCGACTATTTCCATTTCTGTCCCGTCAAGAAACAGTCCTTTATTGAAAGCGTTTACCTGTGCGGCAAGTTCGCTTGCATGAGCGTGTCCGTTTTCGTTGGGTTTGAAAGATGGCTCATGCTTTGCCTTGTCTCCACGAAGCAGCAACAAATTGTTTATTCCCAGAAAATTCAGGTCAATAAGGGCATATTCGGTTTCCACCTTTGAAAAACCGCTGCAAATGATATGAGGCACTGCTGGAATGCCATATCTCTGCTGGATAGCTGCGGCAACAGCGACAGTGCCGGGGCGTGAGCGTTCGCTCACACGCTGGTAAAGACCGTCCGGGGTGCTTTTATACACCATCTCACTCCTATGGGTGGTGATGTTTATATATGACGGGTTAAATTCGCGGATTGAATCTATATTGCCGAAAAGCTGGTTGATACCTTTTCCTTTAAGGGGCGGAAGAACCTCCATTGAGAAGCTCTTGCCCTCTTTGCTGCCTATAATTTCAGGAATTGTCATAATGTGTTAAGTAGTCAAGGCAAAAGTAATAAAAAAATGCGAAACATCAGCCGGTTGACACTTCCGAATCAGGTCAGATGTGGGAGAGGACTTCGTTGATGTCTTCCTCGGTTGTTGACCAGTCTGTTACAAATCGCACCGGGGTTTCTTTTTCGCCTTTTGCTCCCCAAAGCTCAAACGAGGCAACTTCCTGCAGCGAATCTATTGTTTCATTAGGCAGAACAAAAAACTGCTGGTTTGTAGGGGAGTCGATAAATAGCTTGTAGCCTTTTTCAACAAATCCTTTTTTCAGTTTCATGGCAAGTTGCACAGCGTGTTTTCCTATCTCCTCGTAAAGCCCGTCTGAAAACAATGTAGAGAATTGTACTCCCAGCAGTCTCCCTTTGGCAAGTGTAGCGCCATGCAATTTTATTAAAGAGCGGAATCTCGGGAACAATTCCGGTCGTTTTGTCACGACCGCTTCACCGAACAAAGCCCCACATTTTGTCCCTCCTATATAAAATACGTCACATAATTGCGCAAGGTCTTTGATGCTGAGTTCACCGCTTTCAGATGCCAGCCCGTAGGCGAGGCGCGCCCCGTCAACAAACAACGGTATATCATATCTGCGGCATACTGCGTATAAGTTTTCGAGTTCCTCACGGCTATACAGTGTGCCAAGTTCTGTAGGATATGAAACATACACCATGCCCGGACGCACCATGTACTCATTTGTTGAGTCAAGGTAAAACTCACGAATGAAATTGCTTACATCAACAGCAAGCAATTTGCCTTCGCAACCGCGTAAAGTCAGCACTTTATGCCCGTTAGACTCTATAGCTCCCGCTTCATGCACATTGATATGCCCTGTGTCCGCTGCTAAAACCCCATCATTATGATCCAGCAACCGGTCTATGACAACGGCATTTGTCTGTGTCCCTCCAACCATGAAAAAAACATCACCGTTTTCAATGCCGCAAACTTCCAGAATCCTTCGCTTTGCCTCTGCTGTAAACTCATCACGTCCGTAGCCTACTGTATGCAAGGAGTTTGTGGCAACGAGACTTGCCATTACTTTTGGATGGGCTCCAACCATATAGTCGCTGTCAAAATAAACCATAGTTAGCTGTTTTTTATTGGGTTCAAGTATATCATGCAAAGTTACATATTCTTTCATAGATATATGCATTGTTGTAGGTGTTTCCATGAACAATCGTACTTATGCAATGGTTAGAATTACGTACATTAAACAGAAAAACTGGTTATGAATATAATTGATGCAATGAAAGAGCGCCGCTCTGTGAGAAACTATGATGGCTATGGGCTTACGTTAGCTCAAATAAAGGATTTGGAGATAGCGATTTCGGAATCCTTTTCACCTTTTGGCGGCAAATTGGACATAAGACTGAAACAATTTGACCTTAAGGCAGGTTATAAGCCCACTACATACGGCATGATTAAAGGTTCGGAGAGTTTCTTTATGCTTGGGTTCGGGGCAGATGAAGCATCATACCTAACAGCAGGATTCCAGTTTGAGCAAGTTGTGCTTAAGGCATGGCAGTTAGGGTTGGGTACTTGTTGGATTGCTGCGACTTTCAAAGGATCGGATTTTGAGAAGGGTCAGGTATGGGAAGAGGGCGAGGAACTGAAAATCATATCTCCGGTAGGTGTACCGGCAAAAAAATCTATGATGGAGAAACTGACAAGGTTTACTGTTGGCAGCAACAATCGCAAGCCTTTCGATTCTCTATTCTTTTATGGAGATTTCAATCATCCTGTACCTGCTGATAATCGTTTCTATGAGGCTTTGGAGATGCTCAGGTTGGCACCTTCCTCAACAAATTCACAACCGTGGAGAGTTTTAGTGTCTGGAGATTCCGTACATTTCTACTGCAAGCCTAAAAGCCAGTTATCAGTGCTGGATACAGGTATTGGTATCTGCCATTTTTATGAAACGGAAAGTTTTTATGGTCGAAAAGGCAGTTTCTCCAAAATTACGGATGCTCCTGTGCCACCTGAAAATTGGAAATACCTCGTTACATACAAGGCAGAAAATTGAAATTAAGCATATTTACGTCCCAAACTCTGTTAAGCATATTGTTTTATCAGCCGAGGAGGACGTCAAGAGTCATCATAAGAAGAAAACCGATGGCAAAACCGATTGTGCCCATATTGGAGTGTTTTCCTTCCTGGGTTTCGGGGATAAGCTCTTCGACAACCACATACATCATTGCCCCTGCAGCAAATGCAAGCAAATAGGGCAGAATTGGGAGCACTACAGAAGCAAGCATAATGGTGAGTATTGCGCCTATAGGTTCAACGACTCCGCTTAAGGTTCCCATCAGAAATGATTTTTTGCGTGAATTACCAGCGCCACGCAGAGGCATTGATACAATTGCACCCTCAGGGAAATTCTGAATAGCAATGCCTATGGATAGGGCAAGTGCGCCTGCCATTGGCATGTAGGAATTGTTTTCCATAGCACCCGCAAGTGCAACTCCAACTGCCATTCCCTCCGGGAGGTTATGTAGGGTTATGGCAAAGACAAGTTTTGCTGTTTTCGACAGATGTGATTTAGGACCTTCACTTTGGGTACTGTCAAGGTGCTGGTGAGGTATTATAACATCAAGTAAGAGCAGAAACGATATTCCTGCCAAAAATCCAGCGGCTGCGGGAACAATGCTCATGATTCCTTCTTTGCCCGTCATTTCTATGGATGGGATTAGCAGTGACCATACAGATGCGGCAACCATTACTCCTGCCGCAAATCCTGTTAGGGTCTTTTGTAGCAGTGATGGTATACGTTTCCTCATGAGGAAAACACAAGCAGCTCCCAGAGTAGTGCCTGCAAATGGCAGAAGTATTCCTAAAGTGAGTCCATTCATATAATAATAACGGTTTAGTCTGCTGTTTTGATTGAGGGAAATGAAAAGTCCGGTATCAATTCATGACACCGGACTTTGCTATGGAGTAATTCAGTTCTTATACTTAGAATCAGTCAGCGTTTTCTTTCAACCATTTAGTACGAACTGCGTCAGGAAGATGTTTGACGGTAAAGTCAGAGAAAGTGACATTGAAACCGTTGCCATCCGGGCATGCGCCCATCATGCCTATCTTTACAGGGCGGTTTGCCTCCATCCATGCGTTTCTCATCAGTGTATATTCCTTGTCATCGAAAGAGTAGAAAATTTCAATTGCGTCCAGTCGGCGTACAGCTTTGATCCAAACAAATTCAACAGGACGGTCAAGGGCGATTACGCTCCAGTCAGATGTGTGGTGAGTAACAACTGTGCTGAGATTGTATTTTCCATCAACAAACTCAATCCCTGTCTTTATATAGTTCTCATGGTCAATGCGTATCATCATTCCAGCCTGGTCGAAACGCACCTTGTAATCTCCGGAAATTTTTACTTTTGCTTCAAATTCGCCTCCATATTCAGCAAAGTAAAACGGTGCATCATCTACGGTGAAACCATAGTGTGATATGCGCCAGTAGTCGCTTTTCGGTGTGACAAACATTGTCAGACGATTGTTGCTGATATTCCATTTCTCCGGTTCATTGAACCAATTCATTTTTTCAAGTGTCTGAGCGCCTGCGTACTGGCAAAACAATACGGCAATGAGGATGAAGAATTTCTTAATCATATAATCACTTAGTTTAAATAACCATTATATTAATTATCTTTGCAAAGGTAAATCATTGTCATTTAATAGGCAATGGTTATAAATAACCATATTATGAGCAATTTCTCCACACTTGATTCCCTGCTGAAAGAGCAGGCACCGGATGTTGGTAAAAATATTATGCCGACAGTTCATGAATATGCTAAAGGCATAGCAGAGATAGAGGGCAAAATTGTTGTGGTCAGCGATCTGGCAAAAAGCACAAGCAAAATTTATTGTGGTGATTTTGCCCAAAGAATAGGTTTGGGCGCGTATTCAGATGAAGAATCCATTTGGGAAAAGAAAATATTTGACAGGATGGATCATGCTGACAGGGAGAGGAAATTCATTGAGGAACTCCGTTTTTTCCATTATCTCCGGCATCTCAGCAAGAACAGAAAGCATTACTATCTGCTGTCTAAGTTACGGTTTCGTGATTCTGATGGGAAATTCATCAACGTAGAGCATAAAATGTATTATGTATATGGTAGTGATGGCGCTTCGGTGCTATATGCGGTGTGCCTATACGGACCATTGATAACAGAACTCAAAGGGAAGTGCATGATAGTCAACTCTGTAACCGGTATTAGTGAGGAACTGACATCTTCCTCAGACAAAAGGATTTTGACGCAACGTGAAAATCAAATCCTTAATCTTATAGATTCTGGATTAAAGAGCGAGGATATTGCAAGCTGGTTGAGCATAAGCAAACACACTGTAAGCCGTCACCGTCAAGAAATCCTGGCAAAACTTCAAGTGAAAAACTCCATAGAAGCATGCCGCGTGGCAAAATCGCTACACTTGATTTAAGCTTCTGATTTCTGTTATTTGGTGAAGGGGAGTGCCCGTTGCTCAGATATGCCAAGCTGCATTGCTCTTTTTGCATCTGATTTTGCATCATCATTCCTATACCTCATTTTATTCAGCATAGCCCTGTAAAGGTAGAGTTCACCTTCCATAGGATTTATCCTTAACCCTTCGGCTATGTCCGTAGATGCATCATTGAGGTTTCCGGTCATTATGCGGCACAAAGCACGTGCAGCAAAATATTCTGCCTGTGGCTCAATTTCTATTGCTTTCGACAATGGAGTTATAGCCTCGGCATATCGTCCTGTCGCTGTGTACAAGTTTCCGGCAATAACATTTGTTATGGGATTTTCGGGGGCAAAATGAATGAGGCTATCCAGGTCAGCCTGCGCTTCCCTGTATTTACCGGACCGGACAAAGAAGTTAATTCTCATTGCCCTTGCACGCACATTGGCGCTGTCAATGGCAAGGATTGAGTTGCAGTCAGCAAGCGCTTCATCATATCTTCCTACTGCTTCAAGCACATTGGCACGATTTGCCAGCACAGGTACGGCACGGGGAGCAATATTGCAGGCATCGGTAAGGGTTTCAATGGCAAGCGAATCCTTGCCTTGATAGAACTGTATCATTCCCAAGTTAGACAATAGCAACAGGTTTGCTGGATTTGCCGGTTCAATGTGCATTGCATTCCTGAGATACTTTTCGGCACTTGCCCAGTCGCCTTTTGCTATGGCGCTGTCGGCAACTCCCATCATTTTCACATAAGGAGTTTCCTCTTCCTTAGTCTGCGCAATGCAGGCAAGAGAAGGCAAAAATGTGGCAAGTATGAAAATAAGTCTGATAGTCATTCAATTAACGTATTATGAATGCAAAGATAGTGAGTTGTAGCGTATTGATAGCTTTTTGTCAAGGTAAATAGTGTTAAGGGAATAATGAACCGCGGATATATTTATGACGTTATTCAATAAAAAACGTAATAAAATGAAAAGTAACATTTATACACTAATAATCTTTTTTGCGACAGTTTTTGCCGTAGCGTCATGTGAGAACGATGTATGGGATGACCTGCCGAGCCCGATAGCTAATTTTTTCACTACCTATTTTCCGGGACAGGAGGTTTCAAGCTATTCAACAACAGATAATGGCAGCGTTGCTTCCGTGTCAGGTGGTGTGACTGTTACTTTCAACAAGGAAAATTCCTGGACAGATGTAAATGGCAACGGCTCAACCTTACCGTCAATTTTCCTATATGACCAGCTTCCTCCGAAGCTATACAATTACATTGAGGAGACCGAGGCGACTTCAGGCGTGTATAAGGTTACGCGAAACAGTGAGAAATACCATATAGAGCTGAAAGACACGTATATTGATTATACCATTTCTTCAGGTGACATCTATTATCCTACTGCTGACGATAAAACCGCAGCGTAGATTTAAGGAGTGGGAAAGAAATGGAAAGGATCGCACCTTGTTCAACTGTTGCCGAGGCATCAACTTCAATAGGTACCATTTTAGAATCATACCATATTAAATCGTAATGGTCTTTGAATATTGTGGGGTTAAGAATTCCTTTTCTAATTCCCGGTTTCCATGCCGACGAATTTACTTCCGCTCCTCCTAAATACACAATATCGTAACTCTCATCGTCCCGTGGAATAACAGCGAGTTTATAGCGTCCTCCAGCCAGTGCACGCCTTGAGTCTGTGTCTCGGTCAAGTGCAGCCCATATTCCTATCGGTTGAGATTTTCCGGAAATTAGCTTGTTTATATCATCTTCGCTCAATCCTGTAGACAGTTCGGCAACGATGTCAGGTATTGATTCTGTGACTATTACTGATATATCAGCCCTTCCATTTATTTTGACTTCCACTGGAGCAGAAGGATTGAAATTACCTCTAATGACATCAAGCTCCTTGAGCTCTTGATATCCGGCAAGCAAAATAGCCTCGGTTTTGGTGATTTCAGAGCAAAAACTGCATTCTTTGTTGATGTCTATACCCGCAACTGGCAACAATTTCTTAACAGGATAGTGATTTTCAATGGCATCACTTACTGTAAGTTCTATAAAACTTTCATCAATAATATCATCAGTGCCAGATTTAATGAGTCTTACAGTAGCTGTCCATGACACATTTTCGCAATCTTTCCATGTTATACTTATGGAATTAGATGATTTTCCGGAGATTGACTTATTCGGAAGCTCAAAACGCACTTCTGTGCTTGTTAATATGGATTGCTGTGCCGGAATAGTGAATGTTGTATCGGAAGCTGTGCCGGAAAACTGGTGATATTTACGAACCGGCTCGGTAGCAATAATATACTGTGAGACGGTCATGAAGAGTAGTGCAAAAATGAATTTCATCGCTCCAACAAGCTTTTAACATTATTGACAAATTCATCGTGGGGCATATCGTAAGGAAGCCAATGGATTTTAAATCCTCGCCGCTCCATTCCGCGAAACCATGTCATCTGACGTTTTGCAAACTGGTGGATAGCGATTTCCAATGAGTCAACCATCTGCTTAATATCAAGTTGCCCGGTAAGATAAAGTGTGATGAATTTGTACTCAAGCCCGTAATAAATAAGATTTTCCGGTGGAATGCCTGAATCGAGCAACCTTTTTACCTCATCAATCATGCCTGAATCCAAGCGTGTTTTGAGTCGGGCGGATATTCGTTTGCGGCGTGATTCCCGGTCAATATCCACACCGATAATCACGGCTCTTTCATCCTGTGCTTCCGGGGTTATTTCCGGTTTCAGTTCTGGATGATTTTCGTAATATGTCTGTATCTCAATCGCCCTGATAGCCCGTTTCACAGTGTCAACATCTGTAACATTGTGTAAGGTTTTCATTTTGGATAGTATCCCGGTAAGCTCTTCAAGTGATTTAGATGACAAACTGCTGCGTAACTCTGTATTTTCCGGAACTTCCGGGAGATTTGTCCCTTTGACCAGAGCTTCCAGATACATTCCGGTTCCTCCGCAAACAACCGGGATTTTTCCTCGCTCCTCAATATCTTCCATCGCCTTCCTCGCGTCACGAAGATACTCATACAGGTTATATTTATATCCAGCAGGGGCAATGTCAATGAGGTGATAGGGGATAGTGCCGTACTCTTCAATGTCTTTTCCGGTGCCAATATCCATCCCGGTGTAGATTTGCCTTGAGTCCGCGCTAATAATTTCTCCGTCCAGTGCGCGTGCAACGCTGACTGCAAGCGCTGTTTTACCGCTTGCAGTAGGACCGGTGATAACAGGATATTTTGTCACTCGTCGGAATATTTATGCCAAAGTCGGCGAAGTTTGTACAGGAAGGAGTCCTGATTGAAAAGATGGATTTTCACCCACAACGGGTCGTTGTAGTCCACATCCCATTTATGTATGTCACGAAAACGGAAGGTTGGGGTATAATGCTTGATTTTATATTTCCTTTTTCCGTTCTTGTCATAGGTTTTCCACGCCATTGCCACAGTGTGGAGCCTGATTATCTCCGCACTGAATAGCGGGTTGCACTTCTTGGTGTTAATCAGGGTGTGGAGTTGCCGCAGGGAAATAAATTCAACATTAGGCTTTTCAACCATCAGCTCCTCTTTTTCATCATCGGTGAGAAAACAGAGATAGTTGAAAATGTTATAGTCGGCATTTCCTGATGTAACAGAGTACATGAAGCGTATGTCACTAACCCATATATTGGTTTTGTTCTGCAAAATAGACCGAGCATCCTCTATCGGCACATTTTTTCTTGCAGAAATGTAAACGCTCTCTGGAATATCGAACCGGTTCTGAGCCATATCGGTAATTTTATCCGGATCTGTTTCCGGAGGTATTACAGCGATGAAGTTATCCCAGAACATTATATACCTGAGCAATGTATAGGGACCGTTTTTCAACGAACTTGAACCGATATAGGTGCTGTAATAATTCCATAGACCGACATACCTCAGAGCCATATATATTATGGAGCAGAAAAATATTGCGAGTGGCGCCAAAAAGAATATGAACCGGTCTGGAGCACTTAAATTGACATTTACATACTCTATAAAATAGTAAACCCATGCAACAATAGCGATTCCTCCGGTCATCACTCCAAGGAAGCGTGCTTGCGTAGTGCCTTCCTGGGTGAAGAGTCGTCCTAAGAACCCTCGCTCGGCAGGGGTGCCGTATTTGATTTTGCAACTAAGGCAAAACGAATAGTGCGACCCTCTGTATAATGCATACAAACAGCATAATGCCGTGACGGGTGCTACAATCAGAGTAGTTATGAACGGGATTTCGGAATTAACAGTCTCCGGGTCTAAAACCTGTCCTATAAGCCATCGGGAATGGAGGAAGTTGAGTCCGAGCATTATTGCTCCGGTAAAAAACATTATCCTTATTCCGATGTGAGGCAGGAGGAAGCAAATCGGCACGCGCCGGTTTCTGTTAGCCTGGAGCAAAAAATAGAATGCTCCTTGCAGCGCAAACGCTACAAGGGGCATTAAAACTGGGTTAAGCCACAAAGACAGGATGACAAGCAACGATATGCCTCCGGCAACTATGACCCAGTTGAGCCATAGCAAGTAAATTCCTTTTATCGTTGACTTGATCTGTTGTGACATATTATTTCATATTCCTGTTAAAGTAGTCAAGCATACGCGCATAAACAATCTTTTGTGCTCCGCACGCATTAATAGAGTGGTCCATGTTTGCAAACACAAGCATATCACACCACATTCCTGCCGCTTCTACTGCTGAAACATATTGCACAGTATTAAAATAGTGCACATTGTCATCAGCTGTGCCGGACATGATGAGAAGAGGACACTTTACATTCTTAACATAATTAAGGGGTGCAGAGTTCCGGTAACCGTCCTCATTTTCCTGAGGAGTGAGCATATATCTCTCAGCATAAACGGTATCATAATATCTCCAATCTGTAACCGGTGCAACCGCAACCGCAGCAGCATAAGGAGCATCCAGTTGAGATGATGCCATCAGGGTTTCATAGCCACCGTAGCTCCAACCATGTATGCCGATTCTATTTGCATCCACGTAGGGAAGGGAGGCAGCATAGCGTGCGGCAGCCACCTGGTCAATGGACTCATAGTGTCCAAGGTCCTTGTAAACAACATCCATGAATGCCCTTCCGCGACCACCTGTACCACGTCCGTCCACACATATAATAATGTATCCGTTTGCCGCATACCAGTTAGCCCATCCGATAGACCATTCATTGAGAACCTGCTGTGAGCCGGGACCGCTGTACTGGTACATTACCACCGGATATTTTTTAGAAGAATTGAAATTTGCGGGCTTGACCATGTAACCGTTAAGGGTGTTGCCGTCCGAAGTCATTGTGAAAAATTCCCTTTGTGGCACATCTGAATAGCGTGATTTAAGGGCTTCATTGTCCTCAAGGGTTTTAAGTTTCTTTACCTTGTCCGATGCATAAAGGGTGTAAGTCGGTGGAGTCTTAGTGTCGGAATGGCGGATTGTGAAGAATGCCATGTCCGGGCTGAATGTTGCAGATGCACATCCGTTGGCAGGTGAGAGGTCGGTGATTTTTCCTTTTGCATTTATGGAACTTACCACCCGGTTAACCGGTCCATTGCATGTTGACTGGTAATAGTGTGTAGCGGAAACCTTGTCATAACCATAATAGGCGAGTACATCGTAATTTCCTTCTGTAATCTGCCTCATAAGGGTTCCGGCATAAGAATATTGGTAAAGATGATCATAGCCTGTGCGCGATGAAGTGATTACAAAGAAATCAGGGAAGAATTTGATATCTTCGTAAGTAGCAGGAGTAAGCCATGCCTTATATTCTTCAACGAGCATTGATTTAGCAACAGTTGATTTCGGATTGACGAGGAACAGTTCCATTCTTGTCTGAGCCCTGTTGAGTGTAGTTACCACGAGGCGGTCTGGACTATACGCGTATGCGATACGTGGAATGTACTCGAAGCTATTTTCGGGCAATGCTACAGTTTTTGTTTTTTTGTTGTCTACATCGTAGGCATGAACCGACACTACAGAATTTTTTTCTCCTGCAACCGGGTATTTGTATGTGAATTGACCTGGATATAGGGAATATTCTGTAAGCTTATTGCAGACACCTTCGTAGAGGGGGAATGTGAACATCGGTACATTGGTTTCATTGTACTTGATGTAACATAGTGTAGCATTGTCCGGCGCCCATGCCATAGAAGATGAAGTGGAGAATTCCTCTTCGTATGTCCAGTCGGGGACACCATTAATTATAGAGTTCTTTGCGCCATCAGTTGTTACTGCGCGTTCAGTCCAGAAATCAAGCTGCTTGAGGAAGATGTTATTTTGTGCCACAAATGCAATCATCCTTCCATCAGGTGAAAACAGAGGAGCCTGTTGCCTGGGATGCTCAGTAGATAGGGGGCGAAGGATGCGTGTCCTGATTTCATATACATAGTATTCTGCATCAAAAGAGCGGCGATATATAGATTTGCCGTTACGCCAAACAAGGATTTTGGTCTCTTCGGGGCTCATTTTAAAACCAGATATACGCTCTATGGTTGTTTCGCGTGTATTAGTGAGGTCAAGGATTGTTTCAACCTCGTTCCCGGTTTTGGTGTCGTATTTGACAACTTTCTTGCCGTCACTTGAAAGTTGCAGGTAATTAGCACCATTGTTCATGTAGGTAAATGCCCTGGGTGCAGAGGCATATCTTTCCGGTCCCAGGTATCTGTCAATGTCCTTGAACTGTGTGAGTCCTGCAGCATGGGTTAAACCGCTGACAGCTACCGATAGGGTTAATGCAAGTAATGATTTGAAAAATTTATTCATAAGTATAATGGATTTACATTGAGTTTGAATTACCATAATGACAACTGTTTGTCATCATCCGGATGCGACTTGCGTTGTGGTGGTGCTTTATATCCGAAGTCATCCTCCTTTTCCGGTTCTTTTTGCTTTGGGGGCGGTGGCGCAGCAACAAACCAATCCGTGCTATCAAGAAGTTCATCAATAGCAGAAATGTGAGGTTTCTGCTTTTTCTTTCTTGATTTCCATGATTTGGCATCATTGGAGCTGGAGTTGCCGTTTTTTTCCATCATCCTTGCTGCATCTTCAATATTCAAGGCAATCGTCCTGTTTAATTCGTCGATTTCTGCTTTGAGGGTACTAATAAAAGCATCTTTTTCTTTTACAAGCCTATTGAAGTCAGCAATCTGCCTTACATCCCTATCTTGTGATGACCGCAGGGAGTCAATTCGGCGTTTTTGCTTCGCAATGGTTTCTGTCGCATCTTTAAGTTCTTCCTGCACTTGTGATAGTGAAAGTGCATCGGCATTCATGCGCGCATTTTTTTCGGCAAGTTCCTTTACAAGTTCATCTATGGTTTCAAGGAGATTTTCGATTACAGGAATGTGTGCGGCAGCAACAGCTTCAAAATGCTCTGAATCCAGCCTCCTGTCCTCGCTTTCCTTTCTAAGCGTTTCCAGTTGTGCATTCAAATTTTCAATTTCGCCGATTGTGTCATCAGACGCTCCTCCTGATGTAACAGATGCTACGCGGAGCTTATTGAGCATGCTTCGGTTTTCAAGTACATATTGCTCTTTTTCAGCTTCGACAGAGAGTAACTGGGTTTCCAAGTCATGCACTCTTTCAACCAATGCCCTTTTTTGACGTTCTGCACTTAACCTCTGGCTTTTCGATTCCTCACGCTTCTGTTCAAGAGTCTCTTTCTGATGCCTGAGGGTTTCGACTTCCTCACCAAGCCTTCTCCTTTCCTCTTCCCACAATTGCTGACCTCTTAGCCGGGCTGTCCGGACTTCATTTTCAAGCCTTTCTTTAAGTGAGGACTGGATATTTTCAAGGATATATGTTTTTTGAGCCTCGGTATCAATGCATTGCCGCACAAATTCCGGCTGAATCTGGTTGAACAACGTTATGACACCTTCAAAAATGTCACCGCTAAGGGATTCATCCTGATTTATCTGGATTTCGGGGAGGGATGACGGGGTTTCTTCTGAGCTGTAGGAGGTCTCCTCAGTTTCTTCAAAATCCTGTTCATCGGCATCGTAGTTGTCACCGAGCCCAAATGCTCTTTTTAAACTGCTGAAAATAGACATGGGAGGAGATTATTCGGTTGAAACAATTATTTCACTTTCGGTCGCTGTTTTATTTACTGCGTCAGGTTTAGCAACAACTCCTACACCGGTTTTACCGTTAATTCCTATCGGAAGCGGCGCATCAAATTCCACGATTCTCACAAAATCTGTTTCATGCACAGCCGGCATTGCATCCAGGTACGCTGCATCGAAAAATCCATTGCCTCCAGCCTGGTCGATTGTAAAGTAGCCGACTCCAAATGAGGTGAGATTCTGGAAGAAGTGGGTGCCTTGGCTCGGTTCAATACGGTAGCTTCCGACAGCACTCTCAACAATAAGCCTTGCTGCTGAAATCTGCGGCCATTTTACAGGAATTCCAAGAGCGGTATCGCTGGAACCCCATCGTCCTGGTCCGACAAGAATATAGTTTTCACCATTAGCAACAAACTGCCTGTTGAGCTTTTCTACTTCTCTTGCAATGAGGGAATTATTGGAGGATGAGAAGGTGTCAGGGCGGACATATAGTATTTTGCGGACGTTATCCACGGTACCATGACCAAGCGCTGTATCGCTCTTCATAATCAAATCGGTGTCTGGCAGGGAGAGAAGGTGTTCATCAACGAGTTCTTTCCTGTCAACAATAGGTCGAATCTGGAGCCAATATATATGACCTTTACTGTTTCCGGATTTTTCAATCATTCCGGCAAATTCAATCTCTACTGGTCGGCACATCTCTTTCTGTCCCTTTGTGAGCATGAAATCGACAGCTTCCGCAAGAGGATAGACCTTGTGTTTTAAGATGTTATTGAAAGTCGCAACCCTTCGACCTTCGCCGAAATCGTTATCACGAAGCACATTATCCCGATAATCGAATGTGGAAACCATGTACTTCAAAGCACCTGATGGTGCAATGTCCTGAATGGATTTCTTTACGATATTGAAACTGTCGTCAATCTTGAAGTCTTTGTTGATGCCTTTCATGTCAAGGGCATACATGCGGGTCTGAGTGTCACGAAGGGCGAGATTGAGTTCAGAGGTCTGCAAAACGCTTTCCGGATGCCTCGGACAGAATCGTAATCCCATTCCGCCGTCAACAATATATTTTCCGAGTCCGATTGCAAGTTCAGCCACACCGTCCTCAGGCTTTTCATGCCCGATAGGATAGTAATTCAGCGATCGTCCAACTCCGGAAAATGATGGGAAATATAGCCCGTCTACTTCCTGACCTATGACTTCCTGTATGATGACCGCCATTTTCTCCTGGTCGATAACATTGCTTGTGGCTGTCATATAAGCTTTGCTATCGGCATAGAATACCGAGGCATATACTCCCTTGATAGCATCACTAAGGTATTTTAGCATCTCATACTTATCTTCGACCTTAGGAATCATGTATGTAGAATATATTCCGGCGAAAGGCTGGTAGTGCGAGTCCTCAAGCAGGCTTGAGCTTCGTATTGCAAGTGGTTTGTCGACAACTTCAAAAAGTGCGAAGAAGTCCTCAATCAAACGCTCCGGCAACCGTGCCTGAAGGAATGTTTTAAGAATAACCTCATCCGGCGCATCACTCAGCGCAAGTGGATAGAGATTATTTGAAGCCATAAACTCGTCAAAAATGTCCGTGCATAATACAACTGTACGCGGGATGCTGATGGTTATGCCGTCGAAATTGTCACACTCCGGATTTTTCTTAATAATCTGATCAATAAAAGCGAGTCCTCTGCCTTTGCCTCCAAGCGAGCCTTCCCCTATACGCGCAAAGTTGGAATAGTGGTCGAACCTGTCCTTACGGAACACAGCGACAACGCCACGGTTCTTCATTTTGCGGTATTTGACAATTAAATCCCAGAATAGCTTTTTAGCAGCGGGAGCTTCCTCAATGGTATGGAACCGATGAGCTTTTATGACATCGGCAAGTGGGAACAGGGCACGCGAATAAAGCCAGCGTGAGATATCATTTGTGGACGCATGGTGAAGCAATGCTTCCGGTGGAACATCCTTGAGCCGGTATTGCAAGTCTTTCAGTGACCGGATTGTCACAATCTCTTTTCCTGTAGCAGGATCTGTAATGACAAAATCACCGAATCCAAATTTATTTTTTATTGCAGCTCCAAGGTCAACCGGGAGTTTTTTTGAGTTTTTATCAAGGAAAACACAGTTCATCTGTAGAGCATGGTCTTCGTTCTGGCTTTCACTTGATTCAATTATGATTGGAAGGTGAGGGTTCTCGTGACGCAGGAACTGGGCAAACCTAAGACCCGCATGCTGATCTTTGATTCCATTGCGCTTGAAAGATACGTCACTGATTACCCCGAGCATATTGTTGCCATAGCGCTTATATAGCGCCATAGCTTCTTCGTAATCGCGTGCCAGCATTACTTTAGGACGTCCTCTCATGCGCAGCATCTGTTCATGCTTGTTCAGTGCTTCTGTTGAGCTTTCAAATGATTGCTTCAGGAGATTCTTGTATATTGTAGGGAGCACTGAACTGTAGAAACGCACAGAGTCTTCCACAAGCATAATCATCTGTACCCCTACTTCATTTATGTCTTTATCAGCATTAAGTTTATCCTCAAGCAACTTGATGATAGCGAGCAGCAAATCTACGTTTCCAAGCCAGCTAAACACATAGTCAATGCCTGTGAAATCCTCATTGGCAAGACGACGGGACACCTCTTTTGAGAATGGCGTAAGCACGACAATAGGTATGTCCGGACGAAATTCTTTGATTTTCCTTGCTCCCGAAAAGGTTTCCCTTATATCCATACCCGGCATCATGATTACAAGGTCGTAATGCTTTTGAGACATGGATCTCAGCGCTTCCTCAGTATCAGCAACCTGGTTGATGCGTGGTGGTGAGCTAAGGTTAAGGGCAACGTATTCAAAATAAAGCTGTTCCTCTATACGACCGTCTTCTTCCATCATAAAGGCATCGTAGGGCGAGGCAACAAGCAGTACATTGAATATGCGCCGCTGCATGAGTTCCTTGAAAGCGGTGTCTTTTAGATATAATTGACTTAATGCATCCTCGTTCATTGCAGTAGGGTGATGACTGGTTTATTTATTTCGCAAAGTTACTGTTTCCTGCTGACATTAGCGCACGCGAGTCCACATAATTGTAATAATGAATGGTGATTTTAGGCAATAAAAAACGCGGACTGGAGGACAGTCCGCGCCTGAAAATATATGAATTTAGGGAAATCAACCGATTTCGGTCAAATACCTTTCAGCATCAAGTGCTGCCTTGCATCCGCTGCCCGCTGCAGTAATAGCCTGACGGTAACGTGGGTCTGCTACATCACCGGCAGCAAAAACGCCGGGAATATTCGTAAGGCTGGTATGCCCTTCGGTGATAATATATCCTGCTTCGTCAAGGTCAATTTTGCCTTTAACAAGTTCTGTATTCGGGGTGTGACCTATTGCGAGGAAGAATCCATCAAGAGGAAGTTTGTATTCGCGCTCCTTGTCAGTGCCTTTGTGCTCAACCAACACCGCTCCTTCCAATCCGTCCTCACCGTAAAGACCAACTGTATTTGTATTGAAAAGCACTTCGATATTCTCTTTCTCAAATACCCGGCGTTGCATGACTTTAGATGCCCTCAGATAGTCTTTGCGTACAATCATGTAAACTTGTGCAGCAATGTTGCTGAGATATAGTGCTTCTTCACATGCTGTGTCACCGCCGCCTACAACCGCAACTTTTCTCTTGCGATAGAAGAAACCATCACATGTTGCGCATGCGCTGACGCCAAGACCTTTGTATTTCTCCTCATCGGGGATTCCAAGATATTTTGCAGTAGCACCTGTGCTTAATATGATTGTGTCAGCAACGATTTCATGTCCATCCTCAGCAATAGCCTTGAAGGGGCGCTGTGAAAGATCCAATGAGGTTATAATTCCGTCACGGATGTCCGCACCGAAACGCACTGCCTGTTTTTTTAGGTCTTCCATCATTTCGGTGCCTGTGACGCCGTTATGATATCCAGGGAAGTTTTCAACTTCAGTTGTAGTTGTAAGCTGTCCGCCAGGCTGGTGACCGACATACATTACGGGACTGAGATTAGCGCGGGAGGTATATATTGCGGCAGTATAGCCCGCAGGACCCGATCCGATTATGAGACATTTTGTTTTAGTAGGTTCCATTATATTTATATTTGGTTATGTTATTATTATCGTAAATCAATAATTTCCGCATCAGGATGAAGAGATTTCCTGTAGATAAATGCAGAGGAGGGGAGAGTGTTTCCGAATTTAAGCGAAGTGATATTTACGCGCACACTTTCTCCAGATGCCATTATCACGGTTACAGAGGTCGGAGATAGTGAGCTTGCATCAATGCTGATATCAACAGTTTTGATATCTGACTTCCTTGATTTAGCCGTCAGCCTGATATTTTTAGTGCTTTTTGCCGCCGGTAACATCGATGCCGTGTATTCCGATGAGAAATAGTCAAGTACCCCGAGTGGATTAATTTGGCTAAGTTCCTGCTTGGTTGGTTCGGTAAGATTAACTTCTCCTGTGCGAGGTGAATATGCCCATTGGTTCTTACCATCATACCAGACTTCCAGGTCAGGAGATTTGACCGTGAATTTATTCCCTGACATAGTTATGGATGCGGTGTAACCTCCGCCTGAAGATACAATTCTGCATACAGCGGTTACACTTTTTGCGTCACGGATTTTTGCCGCGGCGCTGTCAAGCAGTTTTGCTGCATTGTCTGCTGCCTCGCAGCCTATCGCTGCAAGTATGCACACAGCCATAAATAATACAATCTTCTTCATATCCACTGCTTATAACAAATAAACACCCTTACTGGTTGGAACCAGAATTGCGAAGATACTCTTCAAAAGCCATCATGTCCATGAGTACCTGACGCGGTTTACCACCCTGTGGGGGACCAACAACGCCCGCAATTTCCAGTTGGTCCATGATTTTGCCAGCTCTCGGATAGCCGATATTGAATTTGCGTTGAAGATTTGATGCAGATCCCATATTGGTTTCGATAACAAGCCTTCCGCTTTCAACAAAAAGCGGATCGCGGTCGGTGAGGTTTCCTGATTTGCCCGTTGCTCCTTCTGCTCCAGCCGGAACATATTCAGGCAAGTCATAGGGACGGTCATAACCAATCTGGTCAGCGATGGAGTCACAAATTGCCTTGACTTCGTCTGTGTCAATAAACGCGCACTGCACGCGCTCAAGAACACCATCCTTAGAAAATATCATATCGCCTTTGCCCACCAACTGCTCTGCGCCGGTCCTGTCGAGAATGGTACGTGAGTCCACACTCTGGATTGTGCGGAAGGCGATTCGACCGGGAATGTTGGTTTTAATTCCACCGGTAATCACATTTACTGCCGGGCGTTGGGTCGCAAGAATGAGGTGAATGCCCGCTGCGCGTGCAACTGCGGCGAGACGGCTTACAGGATTTTCCACCTCCTTGCCCTGGGTCAGGATTATATCAGCAAACTCATCTATAATAAGCACAATGTAGGGCATAAACTTGTGCTTGTTCGGATTAAGGCGCCGTGCAATGAATTTAGCGTTATACTCCTTAATATTCCTTACTCCGGCATCTTCGAGGAGCGAAAGGCGGTTGCCCATCTCAATGCACAACGAGTTAAGCACTGCAACAACTTTAGACGTATCCGTTATGATTGCGTCTTCTCCGGGAAGTGCCGCAAGGTAGTGCCGCTCAAGCTTGCGATATAAGCTGAGCTCCACTCGTTTGGGGTCAATAAGCACAAATTTCAGTTCTGCAGGATGCTTTTTGTAGAGGAGTGAAGCAATAATTGCATTCAATCCCACAGATTTACCCATGCCGGTGGCACCTGCAACCAGAAGGTGAGGCAATTTTGCCAGGTCTGCGATATAAATTTCATTTGTGATAGTGCGCCCCATTGCAATCGGCAACTCAAATTCCGTGTTCTGGAATTTTTCAGATGCAAGGATACTTTTCATTCCTACAATCTGCGGATCTTTGTTTGGCACTTCGATGCCGATAGTTCCTTTTCCAGGTATCGGTGCAATGATTCTTATCCCCAATGCTGAAAGACTCAGGGCAAGGTCATCTCCAAGACTTTTGATAGAGCGGATGCGTTCACCTTGCGCCGGAATAACTTCGTATCTGGTGATAGTAGGTCCTACAGTAGCTTCTATGTGGGAAATTTTCACACCGTAAGTGCTAAGTGTTTTTGTGAGTTTTTCCTTGTTCTCTTCCTGTTCAGCAAGGTCTACATGGTCGGTGCGTGTCTCCCTGTTTTCAAGCAAATCAATGGACGGACTACGGAACGAGGACAATTCTGCCGTAGGATCATAAAAGTCGGTCTGTATATGATTGGCGGCTTTCTCCTCTTCCGGTGTATTTACTGTCATGGTGACATTGTCTGCATTTTCCTCTTCCGGCTCTTCTACAACCGGAATCTCAGCAAGAGTAGTCTCCGTTTCCATTACAGCTGGTTCAGGAGTATGCTCTATAACCGGAACGTCATCTGTTTTGGAATGCACGCTTTGTGAGGGAATAGTCAGAGGAGCAGTCGGTTGAGGTTCTCGCTCAGGAAAGGACGGTTTTTTCCATGCCTGAGGGTCTTCATCGGGAATTTCATCAAGTTGCGGAGACACAGGTTCACTTACACGTGGAGATACCACCGGTGTTGGATCTGGTTCGGGATGATAAATATTTTCTGCGGTGTGAACAGGCTTTGCCGGTACAGGCTCGGATATATTTTCCGCCAAAGGAGCCTCAGGCTTGTTCACTTTTTCAATTTCACTGTCGCTGAGGTTGTTTTCTGCTGTCTTACGGCGTGCTTCGGCTTCCGCTCTTTCGCGGGCAAGCTTTTCTTTGTGGCGACGCACTCTGGTTATATAAACATCCCATGCATGCTGAATCTCTTTGAGAAAAACAAGAACCACCGCACTTACCAACAAAATATTCACTCCAATCGCACCCCATATTCCGGTATGTGTAATAAGCATTTCGTTAACAGCCCTGCCGTGGTTTCCTCCCCAATGGTTATAGGATGTGAGCTTGTATGTGAGGAAGCCGGTGAGTACTGAAAGCACAATGGCGGTTAGTAGGCATTTGTAAGTAAGATTCCAAAAGCTGAAATGTTTTATTTTTACCAGCGATACGCCAAGCGCACCTATATAAAATATGAGTATGAACGAGCCTATTCCGAGCCATCGTGACATTAATATGTCAGATAAGACTGCACCGAAAGGTCCACCGGTATTCTTGATGTCATTAGCCGCTACGGAAACATCGCTGTATGGCGTATTTTGTACAATGCTCTGGTCTGCAGCGCCATTCGCAAAAAACGATATGGATACGATGAGCATATATACGGCTGCAATAATGAATAGTATGCCAGCAAACATTTTCCATCGCTCGGTAGTGCTCACTGCCGGCTGCGTGCGTGGTTTTTCCGCACCGTTGGCAGCGGCAGGTTTTGGCTCAGGGGTAGGGGATTGCTTCCTTTGCTGAGGTTGTTCAGGATTAACCTGTTTTTCCTGATGTTGCACTCTTGCCGATGCAAGTGTGCTCGGGTCATAGTTCTCCGATGATATCTCAAATGAGTCCATTGATATTATCAGTAAAGGTTTAAAAAAAATATGTGTTACAATCTTCTGAGTTCTGCGATGGTAGCAGCCGGGTCTTTGGCAGAGAATACAAAGCTTCCTGCAACGAGAATGTCCGCTCCATTCGCAGCAAGTTCAGCTCCGGTATTCAGGTTGACTCCACCGTCAATTTCGATTACTGCATTTGATCCGCTTTGCTCGATGAGCTGGCGTGTCTGGCGCAGTTTCTTGATAGTTCCGGGGATAAAGGACTGTCCACCGAATCCTGGATTTACTGACATGAGAAGCACCATGTCAAGATCCGAGATAATATCTTCAAGCATTACCACCGGAGTCGCGGGGTTCAGTGTTACTGCCGCCTTCATTCCGGCGTTTTTGATTTGCTGCACAACCCTATGGAGATGGGTGCACGTTTCAACATGGACATTCATGATTTCGGCGCCACAGTCACGCACCTGGTTGACATACCGCTGTGGGTCAACAATCATTAGGTGAACGTCAAGAGGCTTCTGTGCAACTTTTGCAATAGACTGAATTACAGGAAAGCCAAAAGAAATGTTAGGTACAAATACGCCGTCCATTACATCCAGGTGGATATAATCAGCTTCTGACGAATTGAGCATTTGTATATCTTGATTCAGTTTGCCGAAATCGGCGGAAAGAACTGAAGGCGCTACTTTAACCATATTATACTGTAAATATTATTCTTTTGTTTGATATGATGTTACTTATGTGTTTTGAAAGCGTTCCATATAATGAAAGCGACGCATACTATTCCGAGGGCAATCCCTCCGTATGTGAGGTATGTGTTGTATTCCTCAACTTTTGCAAGGAGATTATCTCTATCTACCAGATGTCCCAGCCACATGCCCATAGCAGCAAGTATGCTGTTCCAAACCAATGCTCCCAAGCTGGTGAATATTGCGAATTTGCCTATATTCATCCTGGCAAGTCCGGCAGGAATTGAAATTAGCTGGCGCACAGCAGGGATTAATCTGCCTAAGAATGTAGATATTGCTCCATGTTCGTCAAAATATTTTTCTGCCTTGTCTACTTTGGCTCGGTCTATAAGGCATGCATGACCAATTTTTGAGTCTGCGAACTTGTAGACTATGGGTCGACCTATCCAAACCGACAGGTAGTAATTTATCATTGCGCCTCCAAGCGCACCCGCCGTTGCAATAAGAACAACGGCGACAATATTGACCTCATGGCTCGTAGCAGCAAGGTAGGCTGCCGGTGGCACAATCACTTCGCTTGGAAATGGAATAAATGAGCTTTCAATGACCATTAAACCAAACACCATGAGGTAAACGGTCATTGGTGCCGCATCCAGGAAGGAATTTACTAATGCTTCGGGGCTGAATATTGCAAGTGAAATCATAATCTTTTATTGTGAAATATGCCATCGGGCTTTATCTGCAAAGATACAACCTTATTTTTATCCATAAAAGATTATGGAGTATTCAAAGCAGATATTTTATGCAATCATTTTTACCCGAGACTGATAAACGACAAGGGCAGAGACCATTAAGATCTCCGCCCTCGTGATTTGGCGTGAAGCAAGCCAATAACTGCGGCTTACTTTCTGATGCCGAGCTCTTTCTGTGCAATGATAGCACGGTAGCGGTTGATGTCCTTCTTGATAAGGTAATCAAGGAGGCGACGACGCTTACCTACCAATGCTTTAAGAGCGCGCGCTGTGGTATAATCTTTGTGATTTGACTTGAGGTGTTCAGTCAAATGAGCGATACGGACTGAGAATAATGCTATCTGCGCTTCAGGTGAGCCAGTATCAGTTTTGCTCTTACCGTACTTCTCAAAGATTTCCGCTTTTTCTTCAGAATTCAAATGCATTCTTTGGAATTTTTGGGGTTAATAAATAGAATAAATTATAAAGTTTGCTTTTTGGGCGCACAAAAGTAGCAATCTTTTACGACTTCACAAAACTACCGGATATAAAAATTGCGGTTATCCGGTAAATTTAATGAAAAAACTGCAATCAGTCAAGATTTGCTTTATCTTTCAGCGGGTTGCGGAAGTGGATTTTGTGTTCCACATACTCCTGTGTAGCGATAAGGGTGGGTTTGGGGAGTTTCTCGTAATAACGTGAAATTTCGATCTGTTCGCGGTTTTCTGAGATTTCCTCAAGGTTATCGCTCAGGGTTGCAAATTCCTGTAGCTTCTTTTCAAGGTCGTGCTTCATCTCCCCGGCAATCTGGTTTGCGCGCTTTGCGATTACACAAACAGTTTCATAAACATTGCCGGTGTCCTTTGACAGTTCAATCATGTCTCGGGTCACAGTGTTAAGGGGAGCGTTAGTTTTCTTATAATCCATCTCTATTGAGTATATATAGGTTTCTATTTGTTATTCTCCAGCGTAACGCATGGCGATTTTCAAGATATTTTCAGCCTCTTTGCGGTTGGGTCCGTCAGGATAGTTATTAATAAAGGAGTAGTATTCATCAACAACTTCTCGGAATCGGTCTGCTTTCTTCTCTTCAATACTTTGGTCTGCCTCTTGGAATTTAGCTTTTAACACCAGCATTTCAAGATCTTCCTTGTATCTGGAGTAAGGGTAAGATTTGATGGCATTGCGCGCAACTATTATTGCGCTCTCATAGTTGTTGCCCATGTAATTGCCAAGGTTGTAATACAGTTGGGCGTTCTGTAGCTCTTTGAGTGTCAACTTGTCCTGAAGCTCGAATATTGCATTTTGTGCGATATTCACCTTGTCGCTTTTGGGGAAATAATCAAGGAAGCTCTGTAGCTCTTCAATGCCATGCATTGTGTCGCTTTGGTCAAGCTGTGGGTCCGGTGAGTCAAGGTAATAGCCGTATCCGCAATAGAAGCGTGCAAGTTCGGTGTACTTTCCTCTTGGGAAGCGGGTGTAATAATTTTTAAAATAAACACCGCTTGAAGCGTAGTCTTTGTTTTCGTAATGGCTGAGCGCCAGAAGATATAAAGCGTCCTCGGCTTCCTCTTTACCTCGGAATAAATCTACGATATCGCCTAACACCGTGGTAGCCTGGGCGTATTTTTTCTGCTCAAACGCCTTTTTGCCATAGTTGAGCTTAACCATGGGGTCATTGCTCTTGAGAACCCTGTTGTATTCGCCGCAGCTGCTGAGAATCAGGGCGCTGAGGGCTATAAGTATATATTTTTTCATGCGGTTTTAATCTTTAGCTTCCACGTTTTAGAGCGCAAAGTTACAACTATTTTTATTAAATAGCGAAGTTTTGTGCGTGATATAGGCGGTTTTTCTATATTTTTAAGGTGTATTAGGTATGCGCTTGCTGTGCAGAAGGTGTTTTTGCCTGAAATAAGCCACTTTGCGTAAACTATTTTGTTTATTCTTTAGGAAGCCTTACCTTTGCAGAAGTTTTAAAGGTAATATCGTGGGAACACAAAAAGGCAATACTCCAGCTCAAAAGGCTCATCCGTTCAGACGTGCATTAATAATTAATGTGGCACTCATTGCATTTGCCGCATTTGTTGTAATATGGTTTTCGCTTCTTTGGCTGGATGTATGGACCAGTCATGGAAAGTATGAGGTTGTGCCTCAGGTTAAAGGGCTCAGCTATGACCTTGCAGTGGGGCAGTTGAAATCTTCCGGTTTTGAAGTTGAACTTGCAGATTCCATATATGATTCCAAAACCCGTCCTGGCACTGTGGTTGAACAGAATCCTAAGGTCGGCACAAAAGTCAAAGAGGGACGAGTTGTCTATCTCACCATAACAGCTTTTGAACCTAAAATGGTTGTTGTTCCGATGCTTACAGATGTATCCGAGAGGCAGGCGCGTTCAGTTCTTGAAGCTCTTGGCGTTAAAAATATTCGCACAGTGAGGGTTCCGTCTGAATTTAGAGACCTGGTGATAAGGGTGTCGCGTGATGGAGTCCCTTTGACTCCAGGCGCAAGAATACCGGTCACATCTGTCGTGACTCTTGATGTCGGTGAAGGTTATGAAGCTGAGGCAGATTCTTTAGGCGTGATGGCAATTGCCGCCGAGGACACCGATATGTCATCATATTTTGATTGATATGGCAGATGTGGATGAATTTGAGCGCGAAGATTTGGAGCAAGATGACGGTAGTGGTCTATATGAGCATTTCCGTTTTGTCGCGGATAAGGGTCAACAGCTCCTTAGGGTTGACAAGTTCCTTGTAGCTCGTCTGGAAAAATCTTCCCGAAACAGGGTGCAGCAGGCTGCTGATGCAGGCTGTGTGCTCGTAAATGGAAAGCCAGTAAAATCCAACTACCGTGTGAAGCCTCTGGATGTGGTGAGCGTGGTGATGGACCGTCCCAGATACGATTTTGAGATTATCGCGGAGGATATCCCATTGGATGTGGTCTATGAGGATGATGCAGTTATGGTTGTGAATAAGCCTGCTGGGCTTGTCGTGCATCCGGGGCATGGGAATTATAGCGGTACGCTTGTCAACGCCCTTGCATGGCATTTCCGAAATACCGAAGGCTATGATGTAAATGACCCACGGCTTGGGCTTGTGCACCGAATAGACAAGGATACGTCCGGTCTCCTTGTCATAGCCAAGACCCCTGATGCAAAGACACATCTTGGCAAACAGTTTTTTGATAAGACTACTAAGAGGGAATATGTAGCTGTCGTATGGGGCGCGCCTGTTCCGGCAAAGGGAACAATAACAGGCAATATTGGGCGATCGTTGCAAGATAGGCTTCGTATGGATGTTTTTCCTCCGGACAGCGAATATGGCAAGCATGCAGTCACGCATTATGAAATAATAGAGGAGTTCGCGCATGCTTCAGTGGTGAAATGCGTGCTGGAAACAGGACGGACTCATCAGATCAGGGCACACATGAAGCATATAGGTCATCCTCTGTTTAATGATGCGCGTTATGGTGGTGACAAAGTGTTGCGTGGGTTGAAATCCGGAAGCTACAGCCGATTTATTGCCAATTGCTTTGAGTTGTGTCCACGTCAGGCTCTCCATGCCCGTACTCTTGGGTTCGTTCATCCGGTAACAGGAGAAGAAATGTTCTTTTCAGCACCCATACCTGATGATATGGAGAAGATGATGGAAAAATGGCGCACATTCTCATCCGATAGTGTGCAGAAATAATCAAAAAAATAAGGAGAGTATATTTATTTGAATAAAATTTATTAATTTTGAATCCACGAATCGGCATCATGCCATTACAAGTATATGAATATGAGCAGTGAACAAGATTTTAGTGAGATAGCTCCTTTTGATGATTCCCAGTTTTCTGAAAAGATGGCGATGCTCGTTAAAGAGCCAGGCTTTGAGCATGCTGTCCGCTATGTGATGCCTCAGGTTGATTTTCAGGAGTTTGTGGGTCAGTTGCTACAGATTCATGATAAACATACGTTCCAGACAAAAGTCATGTGGCCTTTCCTTGAATTGCTTGCGGAAAAGACCACATCCGGTATTACTGTCGGAGGTCTTGAAAATATCGACTCGTCCAAAGCATTTACATTTATCTCCAATCATCGCGACATAGTGCTGGATGCTTCTTTCTTAAATTTGTGTTTCCTCCGCACAGGGTTGCCCACATCTGAAATCGCAATCGGTAACAATCTACTTATATATGAATGGATAACTGACCTGGTTAAGCTTAACAAGAGCTTCATAGTCAAGCGGAATCTTCGTATGATTAAAGCCCTTGAGGCAGCTAAACAGCTTTCAGCATATATCCACTACGCTGTCACACAGAAAAAGGAGAGTGTTTGGATTGCCCAGCGTGAGGGCAGGGCGAAAGACTCCAATGATATGACACAAGAGAGCCTTGTGAAAATGCTTGCTCTTGCCGGAGGTGGCTCGGTTGCAGAGAATTTGTTGCCAATTAACCTTATGCCGGTTTCTATTTCATACGAGTATGACCCGAATGACTACCTGAAAGCAAAGGAATTTCTTTTGAAGAGGTTGAATCCAGATTTTAAGAAATCTCCGCATGATGACCTCTTGAGTATGGAGACGGGATTGCTTCAGCCGAAAGGTAAGGTGCATTTTGAAATAGGAGGATGTATTAATCCTGCTATTGAACCGCTAAAATCAGAAACAGATAAAGTTGAAGTTGTCAAGAGGGTATGCGCTGTCATAGACTGTGATATTCATTCCGGATACAAAATTTATCCGATAAACTATATCGCTTATGACTTGCTTCACCATGAACGCAAGTTTGACAGCAATTATACTCCGGAAGAGCTGAATGCATTTGAAGAATATGTGGAAAAACAACTTGATAAGGTCTCACTTCCGGATGTTTCTTCACTCGACAGGGCGTATATGAGAGAAATGATGCTGACAATGTACGCCAACCCGCTTAAAAATAAAATCACTGCCGGCTCGCTGGCTTGCATGAAAGCTACGGGTGCAATTCCGGTAAAAAGCTAAATCGAATACAAACAGGTTAAATGAGACTGCCTCTTTTGGGTATGATTGTTTTGTTGCTTATAAATTTGGGCACAGACTTTTATCTCTACTTTAAATTAAAGAAACGGTTTACCTCACCATTGCCATCCCGCATTCAATTGATCAGTGCGGTATGCCTGTATGTATTGTTAGGTGTTATAGTGTGCCTTCCACGGAGAAGCGGTTCNNAAGCGGTTCAGAAGATGTATTGTTGACCGTGATGTGGACACTTTTCGGTTACATGACGATATATATAGGTAAATATATATTTGTAATCTTTGATTTGATTGCCTCAATTCCATGCTTATTCAGGGGTAAGCGCATAAAAGTGCTTTCGGTTTTAGGTGCATTCCTTGGCACTGTTGCTTTTATAGTTATGTGGTGGGGTGCTTTGGTTAACCGTTACCGGATCCAAATAAAGGAAGTGACGATAGAGATTGCCAATCTGCCTGAAAAATTCGATAGTTACAGGATTACACAGTTCTCGGATCTTCATACAGGTACTTTCCGTACGGACACGGCTTTTGTTTCTAAGCTGGTTGACAGGATAAATGCTACACGATCGGATGCAATATTTTTTACAGGCGATATAGTAAATCGCCGGTCAGACGAGCTGATTCCATTTGTTGATGTCTTGTCGCGTCTGGAAGCACCTGACGGAGTTTATTCAATCCTTGGGAACCACGATTATGGTGATTACTCGACCTGGAAGGACGAAAATGCAAAACAGGAGAATATGGAGCTTCTCTATAGTCTGCAAGCAAAAATGGGGTGGAAGCTTCTACGTAATGAGCATACATTTTTTAAGCAAGATAGCGATTCAATTGCAATCATAGGGGTGGAAAATATTGGTGATCCGCCTTTCAAATCTTATGGTTCGCTTATGAATGCGTATCCTGATTTAGATGATTCCAATACAAAGATTCTATTGACCCATAATCCGGCGCATTGGGTAGATTCAATTGCTGAACATAAAAATGTCAAAATCGATCTTGCTCTTAGTGGGCATACCCATGCGATGCAGATTGAAATTTTCGGATGGTCACCTGCTGAGTTCCGCTATCCTACATGGGGAGGACTCTATCATGCGTCTGACAAGGATAAAAGCCTTTATGTAAATATAGGTGCAGGCACTGTCGGCTTACCGATGCGAATAGGTGCTACTCCTGAGATAACAGTCATTACATTAAAACGAAAAAACAACTAATTTATCATACCAACGATGCCTCTTGACACCGCACAAGTAATAAGTGATAAACTGAATTATCCGCGCAAAAATGTAGCCGCTGTTTTAAAGATGTTTGAAGAGGGTGCTACAATTCCTTTCATAGCGCGATACCGCAAGGAAGCTACCGGTTCAATGGATGAAGTAGCATTGCAAAATATCAGGACAAATGCTATCGCTCTTGAAGAGCTTGAAAAAAGAAAGGAATTTATTGCGGATGCTCTTTCAAAACAAGGAGTGCTTACGGATGAACTGGCATTAAGGCTTGCTTCATCTCTTGACCCTTCTGAGATAGAGGATATTTATCTCCCTTACAAACCGCGCCGCAGGAGCAAAGCTACTGTAGCCAGGGAGAATGGTCTTGAGCCATTGGCAAAATTAATAATGGCACAGAAACTTGCGAACCCGTTAATGTCAGCTGGAAAATATGTCAAGGGTGAAATTGCCGATAAGAATGCGGCTATTTCCGGAGCAGCTGATATTATTGCGGAGTGGGTAAGTGAAAGTGAAAAAGCCCGTAACCTTCTTAGAGCGAAATTTGCCCGTAGTGCAATGCTTGAATCGAAGGTTATCAAAGGTAAGGAGGCGGAAGGAGAAAATTTCAGGAACTATTTTGAGTATAAGAAGCCTTTACGACTTGCGGGCTCACATCACTATCTTGCTTTGCGCAGAGGAGAGGAGCAGGGCATACTTAAGGTATCCATTACAATCGATGATGATGAAATGATGGATCGCCTTAGCAGGATGTTTGTGCGTCCTGGTGCCACTCCTGAGTGTGCGGAAATAGTCAAGGGTGCAGTAAGGGACGGTTATAAACGGCTTCTCCGTCCGTCAATTGAAACTGAAGTCGCTGCGACTGCAAAAGAAAAGGCTGATAATGCGGCAATATCTATTTTTGCTGACAATGTAGAGCAGCTTCTAATGGCTCAGCCGCTTGGACGTAAAAGAGTGCTGGGTATTGACCCTGGATTTAAAAATGGATGTAAAGTTGCGTGCATTGATGAGCAGGGTGCATTGATGGCAACTGAAGTTATATATCCATGTGCACCCGTTGGAGATGTTTATGGAGCTGCGGATGTGCTTTGTCATTTGGTAGGACGCTTAAGTATAGATGTTATTGCGGTGGGAGATGGAACAGCATCAAGGGAAACTATGGCATTTTTACGTGATGTTACCTTTCCACGGCAGGTAAATATCGTTCTTGTCAGTGAAAGTGGGGCAAGCATATATTCTGCATCTGAAACAGCAAGGCGTGAGTTCCCTGATTTGGATATTACCTTGCGTGGGGCTGTTTCTATTGCCCGCAGGCTCCTTGATCCTCTTTCAGAGCTTGTCAAGATAGATCCGAAATCCATAGGAGTAGGGCAGTACCAGCATGATGTTGACCAGAATGCCCTGCGTTCAGCGTTGGATTTTACGGTTGAGCATTGTGTTAACGCTGTCGGGGTGGATGTGAATACTGCATCAGTGGAGCTTTTATCCAGAGTATCTGGAATTGGTCCGTCCCTTGCTGGAAATATAGTGGCGAAGCGTAGCGAAAAAGGGCGCTTTAACTCCAGGAATGACCTTTTGGATGTGGCAAGGATGGGCAAAAAGACATTTGAACAGTGTGCGCCGTTCTTACGCATTAATGGGGGAAGTAATCCGTTGGATGCAACAGGTGTGCATCCTGAACGCTATCAGTTGGTTGAAAGAATGGCAAAGGACTGTGGAGTTGAAACCAAGATGCTTATAAGGGATAAAAATCGTCTTGATTCTTTGGACCTTGAAAAATATATAGATCGTTATACTGGTATGCCTACTCTTACAGATATTGTAAGTGAACTTGCCCGCCCGGGAAGAGACCCGCGAATCAAAGAGGAGGATAAACGTATATTTGACCCTGATGTCGCCGCTATTGCAGATCTCCATATCGGTCGTGAACTTACTGGAAAAGTTAACAATCTCACAGCATTTGGAGCTTTTGTCGATATAGGTCTTAAAGTAAATGGGCTTGTGCATATCTCACAGCTTTCCGATGGTTTTGTCAGCAATCCGGCTCAGCTGCTGAGTGTAGGGCAGACGGTTAGGGTGAAAGTCCTTGATGTGGATGCACAGCGTGCAAGAGTGGCATTGACAATGAAGGGAGTACCCCAGAATGGACTGTAAGGGACATAAGGCTTGGCTTTCTATCGGGAGCAACCATCCGGAGGCTCGGATTTTTTTGTCAAAAGCGGCATATGCGCTAAAGTCGCACCTGTCGTGTTGGACAATGTGTGAGCCTTACTCTACACGGGCAGTAAATGGTAAAGACCCGGATTATGTGAATGCGGTTGCTTTCGGTTTATGGGATTATGATGCAGGTTCTTTGAATTTGCTGTGCAAGGAAATAGAAAACTCTCTTGGACGCACACATTCAGGTGATGCAAATTCCCATATTGTGGAAATTGACATAGATTTGGTGTGTTTTGATAATGAGATTTTACGTCCGGTAGACTATTCAAGGGAATATTTTTCTCTGGGTTTTAATCGGATGAAAGAAGATTTTTAAAAGGGCTATCCTTCAAGGATGTATATTTGATGTTGTGTGCTTTACACTCATTTTCGTAATTGGCGTGTCGTTTTGGGTGGAGGTCACCGCTTAAAATCACGAAATTGGCACTGTAAAGGTTTATAAGTTCAGAAATAGTACCCCTATAGCCGCGGCAAACAAGTATATAGTCGAATTTATTTCCTGGCTTTAAAAGTGGTGTTGAATCAACAATAAGAATGTGACTGTTGTGGGTGCTCAGAATAGGATGCGTGTACTTTACAATAGAGTTGCTGAAATTATCAGCCGTAACGCTTAATGAGTCAATGCTCCTTGACGCCATGTAGTCAGAAAAAGCTCTTAAAGATGATTCCTTCACTTTTTCATGTTCATGTCTTCCTGCGGTAGTTATTATGTTAACTCTTCCCGGAGTGCAAACTGCTATGTCAGTGCGGTAAGTTCCCGGAATAATATACACACCATAAGGTTCTGGCTTTATAGGGAAAAATATTAATATGATAAAGGAAAGGAACGATGTGCAGGTTGCAACAGCATAAAACTTCTTTCGTCTATATATCCACATGGCAAGCATTACGATTGTAATAAACCATATAATCATTGCAATGCCTGACACAGTGATATGTTTTATTTCAGCCCCGGGAAGCGAAGCTATTGTGTTGCACACTCCAGTAATCCAGCTATACAAGGTGTTAAGTATATTGCATAGCCATCCAGACGGGATTGCGGTAGCCTCTAATATAATAAGGAGTAATCCTCCACCGATTAGTGGTGTGAGAACTGGTGCTATGAGTACATTTGAAGCTAAGAAATATATAGGTAAAGAGTGGAAATAGTAGCTGGAAATAATTCCTGTTGCAAGCATTGCGCCTATGCTCATGGTTATAAACCCGATTGTTATGTATTGGGAGCGAATCCTCTGATTTGCAGGATTAAGTCTCCTGCCAAATAATAATATGCCGCATACAGCTGCAAAACTCAGTTGAAAACTTATGTTGAACAGCGCTCTCGGGTCAAATAGTAGAATTGCAATAGCTGCAAGGCATAATGCGTTGAAAGAGCTATGCCTCCGTTGTAATAGTGAGGCAAGTAGAAGTGATGAGGCGATTATTACCGCGCGTGTGACAGACGGTGATAATCCGGTCATTACGGCAAAAATCCACAATAATAAGATGATAACGATAGCTCTCCATTTGCGTAGATATTGCACGAATATAAGTGGAAGAAGAATAAATGAGCATAGTGCCGCTATTATTGCAACATGTAGTCCGCTTAGTGCGAGTATATGAGCGGTGCCGGCTGTAGCAAATGATTTCCGTGTTTCCTCGTCAAGAATAGAATCGTCGCCTGTTATAGCGGTAACAAGAAACTCTTTAGTGTGGCTATCAAGGCGGCTTCGTAATATAAGGTTCTGGATGTTATTCCTGAGCCGGACAAATTTAAGATAGATAGATGGCGATTTATGTATACTGTAGATGTTTTCTGGAATTGCGAGTCCTGATATCGCAATACCTTGCCGGTCAAGAATCCTTTTGTATGTCAGTTGTTCAGGAAAATATTGTATTGAATCAGGCTTTGACATATTAGCCATAAGCACAATTCTGTCACCGGAAGATATGGAGGGCAAAAAAGCCGGAATCACGATGTGCGAAAGCACATTCGGAATCCGGCTCATATCAGTTGAATCTTTTCCTGCTGAAATAATCTTTACACGTAAGGTGCGTGAAGTTTCCGATTCCCTTACTGCAAGGACATCAGCTTCTATATATCTCTCACCTGACAGGTATTTTATGATGGATTCGTTTGGTTGCTGAATCCACATATCTGTTTGCCCGAGTGCAACAGCAATTGCAAGAGTGGCATAATAGCGGTACCGCAATAATGCAAGTGTAATTCCCGCAATGACCCACACCCCGGTGCACCATATAGGTGCTCCCAAGTATGAGAGTATTATTCCGGCAACAAAAGCAAGTGTTACAGGAAGAAGCGGTATTAAGGAGAGAGGTGCTTTCAATTTCCGCTTGTTATGCTATTGTTGCGCGGACAACAAGGAAGCTGCTTACACCAATTACTATCCAAAGCAGTATTGCAAGCAAAAGAGGTTTTACTCCTACAGCCTTGATTGTCTTAAGGGAAAGTGATGCACCAATGAGAAGCAAGGTAAGTACAAGTCCTTTTTTTGCAAGCCATACGCACCATTCACTAAATGCAGCAGGCAGCCCGCAATATGTGTTTATGATCATTGCCGCAACGAAAAGGAAAATAAACCAGGGAATAGACACCTTGGCTGTCTTGTCGCGGAATATAGCCATTGTGACGAATGCAAGAGGTATAATCCAGAGCGCACGGGTCAGCTTGATAAGGGTAGCAAGTTTGAGCGCCTCCGGTCCGTAGGCTTCTCCTGCGCCTACAACTGATGAGGTGTCGTGAATAGCAATCGCCGCCCATGTGCCGAACTGCGCATCACTCATTTCAAAGAATCGTCCGATAGGAGGGAAAATGAAAAGTGCGATGGCGTTGAGAATAAAGATCACACCGAGTGAAACCGCCATTTCGTGGCTACTGGCTTTCAGTACCGGACCAACGGCTGCAATGGCACTTCCACCGCAGATTGCAGTGCCTGAAGATATAAGGTAAGCAGTCTTGCGGTTTATATGTAGCCACCATCCGAAGAGTACACCGATTACCATTACCCCAAATACCGAGGCAATAGTGAACATCATTCCTTCGCTGCCGCTTTTAAGTGATTCAGTTACATTCATTCCAAATCCGAGTCCGACAACAGAAACTTGGAGCAAATATTTTGAAGTCTTTTTATTGAATTTCGGGTAAGGGCATTCAAAAAGCATTGCATACACAAGTCCGAGGAACAATGCGACCGCAGGTGTGATATACTGTTTCATGCCTAACTTGTCAAAAGGAAACAAGCAGAGCACAATAAGGCAGATATAAACAATTTTAGAAGTTGTGAGCATATTGCTCTTCGACGTCTCTTTCATATTTTATGTAGAATAATTATTGGTTCCAAATCTGCCATGCGGCAAATGCTTGAAGCAAAAGCATTTCAAGACCGTTTTTTGTCTCTGCGCCATTCTCTGCCGATTTCTTCATGAATAATGTCACATCCGGATTGTACAGCAGGTCATAGCACAGATGCTCAGGTGTAAGAAGGTCGTATGGAATATCCGGGCATTCATCAACATGCGGGTACATTCCAAGAGGAGTGGTATTCACAATAACCTTATGTTCCTCCATGACCTCGGGGGTAAGCTCTGAATAAGTCAGTACGCCTGGGCGGCTGGTTCGTGAAACATAGGTGCTTTCTACCCCAAGGTTGGCAAGACCGCAGTACACAGCTTTCGCCGCGCCGCCAGTGCCTAATATAAGAGCTTTTTTGCGATGGTCATTAAGCAGGGGAGCAATGGAGTCGGTAAAACCTATCACATCTGAATTATATCCCTTGAATTTCAGGTTCGCACCGCTTCCAATAAATTTTATTACATTGACAGCGCCTATTTTTGCCGCATTTTCATCCATTTCATCCATGTACGGTATTACCTGCTCCTTATATGGAATGGTAACGTTCAGACCACGTAGGTTAGGGTATTGCGCAACTACTTCCATGAGCTCGCCTATGTCTTCAAGTTCAAAATTTATGTATCTGGCATCAATGCCTTCAGATTCAAACATCTTGTTGAAATAGTCCTGTGAAAAGGAGTGTCCGAGCGGAAAACCGATGAGACCGTAAAGATTGGCGGGCTGTTTAAGCATATAGGATAATTTGAGGATAATTAATGTACAAAAGTAATAAAATGGAAGCAAAGAGAGTGCGGCATACACTAAAAAATGAATTTTCAACGTACCTTTGCGGGATAAATCACATTTTTATGCAACGGTTAGGCGATTTATACAAAGAATTGACAGGTTCATATCCGGACTGTATTGTTCCTCTTGCAGGGGCGGGGTCGGAACGGAGATATTTTCGCGTTAGTGGAGATGCAGGGGAATACATAGGCACTATCGGAGTCTCTAAAGCGGAAAACGAGGCATTTATATATATGGCTTCCCGTTTTTCAGAAATGGGTCTCCCTGTTCCGCAAGTCCTTGTCGTGAGTGCTGATAGAATGGCATATTTGCAGACAAGCGCCGGTACAGTATCTCTATTCGATTATCTTGCTAAAAGCCGTGAGAAGGGGGAGTATGGCAGACATGAAGTAATGCTGCTTGAAGAGATAATGCGACATCTTGCTGATTTTCATACTGCTGGCTATAATGATTTTGACTTCACATCATGCTATCCTCGCGGCGCTATGGATGCGCGTGCAATTACATGGGATTTGAACTACTTCAAATATTCTTTCCTTAAGCCCGCGGGCATAGAGTTTGATGAGGAGAAGCTGGAAAATGATTTTGTGCATTTAGTCGGGATGATAGAATCCTGTGGCATGGACGCAATTATCTTGCGCGATTGCCAAAGCAGGAACATTATGCTTGACGAGCAAGGCGAGTTTCCAGTTTTTATAGATTTCCAGGGTGCGCGTAAAGGGTGCGGGCTCTATGATGTTGTTTCTTTCTTATGGCAGGCGCGTGCCGCTTTCCCGGCATCACTCCGGCAACATCTGTTTGGTGTTTATATAGCATCCTCTCCGGTGCTCACTTCAAAATCTCAGTCGCTTAAGGACAATCTTCCGCTTTTTGTCCTCCTCCGTACTTTGCAGGTGCTTGGTGCCTACGGCTTCTTGGGGTTGGTGAAAAGGAAAGAGCATTTCATTAAAAGCATTCCTGCCGCAGTTGATAATATCCGTGAGCTTCTCGCAGGAAATTTCCCGGATTTGCCGGAACTGCATCGTGTATTATGTTTGATTGCCGGAAATCCATCTTTTCGCAAACCAACTCTTGTATCAGGACCACTGGTGGTGACTGTCGGCAGTTTTGCGTACAAAATGGGTATGCCGGAGGATAACAGCGGGAATGGAGGTGGATTTGTTTTTGATTGCCGCGCGCTCCATAATCCCGGGCGATATGATGAATATAAACCTCTGACCGGTAGGGATGAGCCGGTAATAAAATTTCTTGAGGAAAGGGGAGAGGTGCAAGGGTTTCTATCTTCCGCGTGGAGCCTTGTTGATTACTCTGTAGAGCGTTATATGTCACGTGGGTTTACCTCCTTGAGCGTATTTTTTGGATGTACTGGCGGACGCCACCGCTCAGTATACTGTGCCGAGCAGACAGCAAAACATATTAAGGAGCGATTTGGTGTTGAGGTGCGTATAATACATCGTGAAAGAAAAATAAGTGAAACCATATAAGGAATTTATATGAAGGCTATGGTTTTTGCCGCGGGGCTCGGTACTCGTCTGAGACCAATTACCGATAATATGCCGAAAGCGCTTGTTGAGGTCGGGGGTATGCCGATGCTGGGGCGCGTTATAAGGAAGCTTATTAATATAGGTGTGGGTACAATAGTTGTTAATGTCCACCATTTCCCCGAAATGATTCGCACATACCTGCAAGCAAATAATAATTTCGGGATAGATTTTATTGTAAGCGATGAGTCGGCAAGGTTGCTTGATACAGGTGGCGGAATCCTTGCAGCGGCAGGATGGCTTGACGGTACTGGACCTTTTATAGTGCATAATGCAGACATACTCACAGATTTCTCCTTGAAAGATATGGTGGACTCACATATATCTACGGGTGCGGATGTCACTCTGCTTGCCCAAAATCGTGTGAGCAGCCGTACATTTGTGTATGATGATTCATTAAGGCTCAAAGGTTGGGCAAGAATAGGAACTGATGAAACTATCCCTGTGGGGCTTGATGTCAGCGTATTAAAATGCCTTGCCTTTGGTGGTGTGTCAGTGGTTAATCCATCCATATTTCCGCTTCTTCGTAAATATGCGGATAACTTTGGACCTGTATTCTCCACAACGCCCTTTTATGCCTCCGCATGTTCACTCCTTAATATAATAGGCTATGTGCCGGAGCAGCCGTATCGATGGTTTGATATTGGTAAAATGGAGACACTTTTGAAAGCCCGTGAGTCATTTTCTTGATGTGAAATTGGATTTTCTGCCTTTTTCCTTTAAAAAAGAGCAGCTTTTGGTAGTATTTTGATTAAAAATCACTACCTTTGTGCCCGCAAAACAATACAAAACCAAAACTTAAACAAATTTTTTAATGGCAACAAGAATTAGACTGCAACGTCATGGTCGCAAAAACTATGCGTTCTATCCTATTGTTAT
>DAAJ01000032.1:0-1254 GCA_001701115.1 Bacteroidales bacterium GP2 | reverse complement strand
GATGGTAGATTTATTGAAAGGATAGGTTCTTATAATCCGAACACTAATCCTGCTACAATAACATTGAACTTCGAACGGGCTTTGTATTGGGTTAACGTTGGCGCACAGCCCACAGACACAGTTCGTAGCATCCTCTCAAAAGAAGGTGTTCTCCTTATGAAGCACCTCCAGGGCGGTGTTAAGAAAGGTGCATTTGACGAGGCTGAAGCTCAGCGTCGCTTTGATGCTTGGAAAAGCAAAAAACAGGCTGCAGTAGACGCACTCAAAACATCTATGGCTGATGCTAAGCAGCTTGCTGCTAAACAGCGTCTTGCCGATGAAGAGGCTAAGAACAAAGCAAAAGCTGAGGTAGTAGCAAAGAAAAAAGCTGATATCGCTGCTGCTAAAGCAGAGGCTGAAGCTGCTGCTAAGGCAGAAGAGGAAGCTGCACAGGCTCCTGCTGAAGCTCCTGCCGCTGAATAATCAGTGCGCATCAATTGCAAAAAATCAACGCCGGATAAGGGTTTCCTTTTCCGGCGTTCTCTTTTATCTGTTTATATTATCAGTTTGCATGAGGATTAACAGGGTGGTATAGCCATCCGCGAAGATTATCTCCCATTCTCCGTACTGCCGAATGCCAGTATGAATCATCATCGCCAGTAAGCAATGTGATGCCATCCGGAGGTGAGGACACTACCCAGGTGTTACTTTTAAGCTCCTCATCCAATTGTCCCGGACTCCACCCGCTGTATCCTATAAAGAACCTTATGCACCCTTCTGTAGGATACCCTGAATTTATATATTCGACCATTTTGTCAAATTTCCCGCCGATATACAGTCCGGGAATAATTTCCCTGCATCCCGGAATAATATCTCCGAGGGTATGAATGAAATACAGCCTGTCGCATGACATCGGTCCGCCGCAATACACCTTTATAGGTTTTTCAACTTTTATGTCATTTAGCAGTTCCTGAAGTGTATAATCGGTGGAATGATTCATGACAATTCCCATTGCTGTGCCACTCTCCTCATAATCAATGAGGCAGATAACAGAATGTGTGAAATACTGGTCTCGCAGAAACGGTTCTGCAAGCAGCAGGTTGCCCGGAGCCGGTTTGCCCCCCTCAACATTGATATTAAATAGTGTCTTGTTTATGTCTTTCATAAATACAAAGATACAAAATAATCCCTCACCACTTGAAATATCGCTGCACATCCCGGCTTACATCCTCATCCATTTAATTATTTTTTTAGAAACGATATGTTTCCATGTGC
>DAAJ01000090.1:13839-14102 GCA_001701115.1 Bacteroidales bacterium GP2 | reverse complement strand
TTATTTTTTAATTATCACAAAAAAAATCACTTGAATTTTCAAAATAGAGTAAAAAAATGTTGTAATGTAGGAAAATAGATTTCCAACCGGAGGATCTATGAGGTGTATGTGTTGTGGCGGTTGAGCATATCGTGTGAGTAGCGTCACGGGAAAAATAAACGCTTTAATTCATGCGGCGTGCGTGCTTCGCCACACGGGATTTTTGTATATTTGCGGTATGAATCTCAAAGCATTATCTATTATATGTGTTTTTGCGGCGTTTT
>DAAJ01000090.1:4523-13757 GCA_001701115.1 Bacteroidales bacterium GP2 | reverse complement strand
GCAATGCTGGAATCTATATGCGTTGACGGCATGGGCGGCGGTCAGCGGGCGCGCCATGCGCTGCTGCTGACTAAGGCGAAAACCAAGAATTACAAACCGATAGAGGATGATTCGCTCATATCCTTTGCCGCAGATTATTATTCCGGGCATGGTGACAGCCTTGAAGCGCAGTCGCTTTTCTATCTGGGGTATTATAATGCCGAGAAGCGCATAAACGACAAGGCACTTCTCCATCTCAGCCATGCTTACGATGCGGCATTTGCCAAAGGCGACAAATTTTATGCGGCGATGAGCGCCCGGGAGATGTCGATAGTCTACCGCCGGCTCCTTATGGTGGATGAAAGCCTTAAATGGGGACGAATTGCAAAAATGCTGTTTGCGGAAGCCGGTAAGACCATTCATGCGGCATGGATGGACAATATGATTGCCAATGATCTGATTTTTAATGGGAATTTAAACAGTGCTAAAGTTCTTTTAGATAGTATTGCAAGTATTGATCTATATTCTGATATAAATTTCAGACGGAATACTATAATTAACCGGATTGAACTTGCACTTCAACTTGATTCTTATAAAGATGTATTGATGATGTACGAGCAGCTGGCGGAGGAAAAATATGCCTTTACGGCGCATAACCGGCTCAACCAGGCAAAAGCAGCTATAGAATTGGGGATGCTTGAGGATGCAGGCAATTATATTTCAATGGCGCGGCAACTTAGTATGTCTGAGGCAGATTCCCTTTATGAAGGTAATTTGCTAAGCCTATTGTATGCGGCACGGGGCGATTTCCGTAAAGCATACGAAACGTCGGCAAAGTTCGGCAATGAAATAATGAGCAGTGACGCACGGCGCCTAACAAAACCGCAGACCCAGCTTCTGACCGATAATTACAAGCTGAATGCTGACATCCACCGGCTGCAGGCGGAAAAGAAAAGTACCTATATAGTAGGTCTGACTGTGGTATGCCTCCTGTTGGGAGTGCTAATATATATAATATGGAAGTATTACAAATCGAGGCTTGCGAACAGGATGCATGAAATAGAACAGTTGGTTTCTTCTTCGCATATTCTGATGGAGGATCTGACGCTGAGCAATAAGCGATACAATGAGCTGACGGAAGAGAACATCACGCTCAGGGATTCCATAGCCGGCAAGGAGAGCGAAATCGACCGCTTGAAAGCAGCATCAAATCTCCTTAATGACGGCTTGGCGGAGAGTGAAAGCCGCTACAGGAAGGTTTCAGAAGAGAATACTGCACTGAGAAATTCCATTGCAGGGCAGGACGCGGGCTTTGAAAAAGAGGTCCGTAGCATTTTCGGGCGTCATATTGACTTGTTCAATAATATATGTGCCATCCTCCATAAACATAAACAGGCAGAAGGGAAAAATGAAATTAATTATACTATCCTGTACAAAAAGATTTATAATGAAATAGGTTCTGTTTTAAATGAAATAAACCACATAAATGTGATTGAGGAGCTTGGCGGGATTATAGATAAATATGATAATAACTGGGCAACCCGTTTCAGGAATTCTTATTCCGGTTTAAAGGATGAGCAATACCTGCTTGCAATATACCTTTACCTTGGTTTTCGTCCGACCACAATAGCTATGCTTTCTAACTATGACAGGGTTGATGCAGTGTATACAGCAAAAAGCAGACTGAAAAAAATACTGATGAGCGAGAGCAAAACAGATGATGTATCCTGGATAAAGACCTTGTTTGAGTAGTGTAATCGATTGTACTACTGAGATTTAAGGTGATATATGTTACTACTTTGGTTGTAAATTGCTGATTATCAGATATTTATATCCTTACAAGGGCGTTGAAAGGTTTTTTTATTTATCTGCTTGTTTAAACTGCTTATAATCAGTTGTGTATATTTGTGGCTGTTAGATTAAGTAAGGCATGGTTTGTTTGGCATGAAAGGGGAAAACTTCCTAATTTTGCGCTATATATTTTCAAAACAATAATAATATGGTAAGATTATTGAAAGTTTTATCCCGTAACTAAGAAAAGAATCAAATGAGAACTATTTTTTTTTCAATTGCTTTAGGACTTCTTCCTATATGCTTCGGTTGCAGTAACCGAAACATACAGGAAGAATCTGATAATAAAAAATTCAGCCTTGATGATTTTGATAAGGTGGAATTAGCCGGAGCCGATGTTGATTTGACGCCTGATTGTGATTTTATAGGCACGGTAAAGGAACTTCGTGTTGTTAACGATTCTATAATTGCCATATCTCAGGGACGATCAGAGAATAATGTTATTCTTTATAATCTTAATTCCGGCAAATGGCAGGTTGCAAACCGCCGGGGTCTCGGGCCTTTAGAAATTTTAAATGTCGGCAGCATGAGCATTGATGCGAATGGTAGGCTCCTTCTTTCCGGTATTTATGAAGGCAAACTGATTTCTGTGGCGTGGAATGACAATGGCGACGAAGCTGAAATGGTTCTATTAGCTTCCCCTTCTGAGTCGTGTATGAAAATTATCGCCGGAAACGGCACTGATTATATCTGTCTTGCAGCTCCAACATGGCGGAGCCGGTTGATAGTGTTGGATAGCATAGGAAATGTTGTTGATTCATTAGGTACTTTCCCGGATGTGGAACTTCCTGATTCGCTTTATCCTAACAATTTTTATTTTCAATCAGACCTGGCATATTCGCGGGGGGAAAATAAAGTGGCGGTTGTGAATAAATCATGGAATGAGATTGGAATCCATCCGCTTGACCATTCCAAAGGCGATATTATTCTTAGCGGACCTGTTTTTCCGGAATTGTCGTTGAAAAAATTCGGGGATGACAGTAGTTTTGGTTTTGCTCCTTATCCGTTATGGTTTATGTTTTCTGGGGCAAGCGCAAATGAAACCGGTTTTGCAGTAGGGTTCGTTGGGGTTGAGGCAAAGACGGAATCAGATTTAGACCGTCATATAGGCAGCATTCTGGAGTTCGATTGGGATGGAAATCCACGTCGCCGATTCATCCTGCCGGCAGAGGCAACCGCTTTTGATATTGATTATTCAAACAATGCTATTTACACCATTGAAAACCGTCCTGACCCTACTCTTGTAAAATACTCGATTGCTAACAAATAAAAATTGAAATTGTATGCTGAAAAAACTTCTTTGTTGCCTGATGCTTTGTGGTGCCTTGAGCGTATCAGCGCAGGTAATGGTTGATTTGAAAACTAATCCTGAAGATCCTATTGGTACAAATAAACCTATTGTCGTAACAAATAACGGTCGGGTTTTAACTAAAAAAGGCGCATCCCTGCTTAAGGAGAAGCACCTCGTGAGTATTCTCGTATCACATAGGACCGATACCTTAGTACTGACTCTTAAACCGGAGGCAATGGATCTGCTTGATGCCGATAAGAAAGGTAATTACCAGCCAATGACAAAGCCAAAAAAATCTCAAAAACAAAATACCGGAAACTCCCGCAAGAAGTAAATTAAAGCTGCGTCTGCTTCAAGAACACAAAAACACCCTGAAAGAATCTCACTTTCAGGGTGTTTTTGTGTTCTATTAATTGTCCGTTTATTTTTTCTTGTAGGGGGAATATATCAGTCCGGGAGCGGCTTTCTTTCCATCAGGCGTGGTGAAAACGAAAGTGAACATCCATTTCACAAGTCTGGTTTCATACGAAGAGAATTTGCCGACAGGAAGTTTTATAAGCACCTTGTTCCAACCTTTGTGGAGCTGGACCTGGATAGGTTCGCGTGCAGCCAAGTTCTCATTTCCCAATGTAACCTCATTTGTCCTCTCTTTGTGGGTTGATGTCCATTGTGGGGCTGGTATCTCCTTGTCGTTTATCCAAATCTTACTTTCACGGTAGTCCCATTTTCCAGCCGGAGCAGCGATGTCAGATTCAGAACGGCTGTAATTCTGGGTTTCAGCCTGAAGTCCAACAGTCATATCCTTAGGTGCGTACACCCAGGTGAAAGCGTATGCTGTGTGGTCTGGCTGAGGGTTGGAGTAAAACGAAGGAATTGTCGCTCCCCAGTAATGCCTGAGGTAAACGGCTGCACCGTTTGCGGTAGCTGTGCCATAGATGCTGTCATTGAAAGTGTATGATTCTTTCAACCCTTCGGTTTCAGGCGGGAACACTGCTGTCAAGTCACCTCCGTTAGGAAAAGCGTCTGTGATCAGCCAGCGCACATCTGTTTGTTTCACATACGGAATATAGATAGAATCAAAAGTGTGTTCTTTATGCCAAAGCAGCCTTTTCTCGAAATCTGCAAATGCCGCAAAATCCTCGGCATTGCTTTCATTGAGGTTAGTGCCGAGTTTGTCAAAATACTCCTCGCCGCCTCCGTGCCATGATCTTTCAGCAATGGCAAGCATGGTTGGATAAACTGAATTTTGGGCAATCATAGAAGCCTCGTTATCAACATATCTGTCTGTCCATAAACCTATTTCAACTCCGGCAATACCATCCTCCGATTTCTTATGTCCGTAAATGTTGCTGCGGTAGAGGGCAATAAGATCAGCATAAGTGTCAAAATGGTTGATATAGTGCAGTCTGAGGTCAATGGCTGGAATGCCGGGGGTAGGCTTGCCGCGGTAGCTCCACATGGTTGTCATGTCAATCTCACCCTCTTTGTAATTCCATCCAGGATTCCATGAAACAATTTTTTTACCTTTCTTACGCACAAATTTCACCATTTCAGGCACGAAATCCGGATTGGTGAATTTTACTTCATCAGTGCCGATATGAATGTAAGGCACGTCAAATGTCTCGCATACTTCCTCAACAAGGAGCTTGAGTATTTTCATTCCCTCCGGGCTCTGCATGTCGTGGCGGAACGTCCTGACGAAAGCAGCGCTATGTCCCGGCATATCAACCTCCGGAAGGATAAGAACATTATGCGCTTTGGCATAGTTGACGATATCTTTAGCTTGCTCCTGGGTGTAGAACAGTCCGGGCTGCCGCGCCATGTTCACGCTGTCATTAAGCATTGGAAATATTTTGCTCTCGAGCCTCCATGCCTGGTTTTCAGTGAAATGCCAGTGGAAAACGTTCATCTTGAACTGCGACATCATATCTATTTCCCTTTTAAGCTCCTCTATGGAAATGTATGATCTGCCTGTGTCAATCATGAATCCTCGCCATGGAAAAGCCGGATAGTCGATAATCTCGCATTCGGGCAGCTTGCCGTCTTTGTTGGCAGCAGCAAGCTGGCGCAGGGTCTGGAGCGCCCAATAAATTCCTTTTTCAGATGTAGCGCTTACTTTTATCCCTTTCTTGTTGATGCTCAGGAGGTAGCCTTCGTCATTCTCTGAAGGCACACCTTTGATTTCGCTGACAATTTCGCCTGTAATCTTATATTTGGCAGAGGGGGATAAAGTTACGCCGTTGGCGGTCAATGCTTTGCTCCAATTGGTTTCCCAAGCGGGCATGGAAAGCGAAGCAGACTTCACGGAAACAGTTGATTTGCCGAACTGGATAGCCTGAGGCACAGGCAGAAGGGGATACTCGGCGAGTGATAAGGCATGCGCACTGATACCTAAAACCAGTGCTGCAAAAATTAAAAGTATTTTTTTCGTATTCATATCTCAAAAGTAGCAAAAAATTTGATAAGAAATCACAGTAAGCCTAATTATCTGTCCTTTTTTCAGTTTTATGAATCAATGGTTTAATATCTGGTGACGGGCATAATTATATCCGGCAAGAACGAGCCATCCGGTATCTTCGGCAATACGGGTCTGGAAGCTGTCGTAATTTTTCTGTTCCGGGTCAATCCATGCGTTTTCTGCAATGGCTGCAAGCCGGGGGAGTGCAAGGTATTCAAGGTCGCTGTCAAGCGTGACATATTCCGTCCAGAATATAGCTTGCGTCCCGGTTACATTTGAATTATCGGGAACGGGGTGGTTATACACAGCTTCTATGTCATCGCGTCCATGTCCCGCGCCAATCCGGTCTGAGCTATAACGGCGGTTTATATAGTATGGACCGAAGGGAGCGTAAACGCACTGCAATCCCAATTCAGCAGACTGTTCAACAGGTTTATCGTAAACAATATCATAAGCCATAACGAGTGGATTTATGCGTCGTGCCACTTCAAGGTCTGCTCCCGGAGCGGTAATAATTTCATCCCACGTCATTAGCCGGCGTCCTTTTGATTTGGCATATTCATTTACCTCCTCCGTAAACAAGTTCTGTAGTTTGCGGAATTTCTCTTCAGATGTCGCACCGTCAAATCCTTTCTCTTCCACCACTTTTCTGCATCCTTCGCTTGCTTCCCATGCTTCAGTAGGGGTTTCATCGCCCCCGATATGGATAATCTCGTAAGGAAAGAAGTCTACAATGCAGTCTATTACAGTTTTGACAAATTTCATCGCTTCCGGATTCGACACGTCAAGCACATCTTTTGAAATGCCTTGCAGGTCACGGACAGCATGGGTGCTGTCAGGATTGCAGCTGAGGTGGGGATAAGCTGCGATAGCTGCAGCCAGATGTCCGGGCATCTCTATTTCAGGAATTATGTCGATGTTTAATTGTGCCGCATAGTCAACGATATCGCGAATCTCTTCCGGAGTATATGCCACAGGTTTTATCGGCTCTGTGGTATAATATTCTGTTTGGGTGCTGAAATCAGTCATTCGTGTATTTGCCGGATGGGAAGCACCCACGGTAGTGAGCAGCGGATACCCTTTTACCGGGAGCCTCCAGCCCTGGTCATCCGTAAGGTGCCAGTGGAATTTGTTCATCTTGTATGCAGCCATTAGGCGGAGCATCTTTTTTATCTGCACGGTTGAAAAGAAGTGGCGGCTCACGTCAAGCATGAATCCACGGTGGGCAAATCGTGGGGAATCGGTTATCGTAACGGAGGGAAGTGCAGTGCAGTCGCTCTGCACTCCGGCAACAATCTCTTTCCCCATAAGCCGCTTTAGGGTTTGAAGACCGTAAAAGAATCCTGCATGGATTGACGCTTCTATTTTTATGCCGTTATCATCAATTGTCAGGCGATACCCTTCTGCCGGCTGTAAAGTGTCAGTGCTAAAAGATATTTCTGCTCCATCCTGATGCTTTTGTGGCAAAAGGGGGGAAATGCTTTTTACCTCGCGTTCAATCACTTCGTGCGACAAACTGTCTACCTCTCCTATGCTGATGTCAAGCGGTAGTTTCAAGCGTACAGTTTTATCGGAAGTCTCCTCCATTGTCGTTGGAGCGGGAATTATCGGCAACGGCTTTGCTCCAAAAGATGCGGCGGCATTGAGCGTGGCGAGTAGGGCGATAAGTAAATGACGTATCATATCTGTTTGATAATAAAAGGCATCGTTTCACTCGGATATGACTAAAACGATGCCTTAAAATTTATAATATCATTATTTATTCTGCAGGGGCTGCGAGCGCGTCAAGAATAGTTTTCTTAAACTCTTCATGGCTTCCACTCGGAAGACCTTTATATACGGTATTGCCTTTGCGATCTACTAATATATAATACGGATAACCGCTGATATTCAATTTTTTACTAAGTTCGGCATACTGCTCTTCAGTGAGTTTATAGTGGAGGCCTTTAATATCCTTTATTAATTCAAGATATTTAGGTAGTGGAGACGAATCATCAGCTATATAGATCCACACAATATCTTCCGAGTTGAGTTCTCCACTTTTTTCGGGTTCGTTTAGTTTGAGAGCTCTTAAGCAGGGCTCACACCATGTAGCCCAAAAATCCACCATTATCACCTTTCCTTTATGGGGAGCTATGATAGCATCGAAAATACTGTCCGGTACAACATCAGGTGTTGGTAAGCATAGTTTGGCTGCCTCGTTTGCAAGTATTTCATGCATCTCTTGCAGATATATTTCTGCGGACTGAGAATAAAATGGATTGCTTAATCCTTTCAAAACTTCTACATCAGTCTCGCTGCCTATGCCGGCTTTTATTTTTTTTGCGGAGTTTATATACATTACTGTTTCTTTGAGAAAAGCTCCGTCCGCTCCTACCTCTATCCAACCGGCAGAAGGAATTTCAGGGATAACATCTAACAGGAGCATGAGATAAGGATCGTTTACATCTACTATTTCGGCGACTTTTTCATAGTGTTCCGGTTTTAGCTCACAAGAAATGGAATCAGATGGTATCTCCGGCAAAAAATCTTGTTTTACGCTACGGTAGTTGCGTATTAGAATTTTTTGTGCTTGCCCTAATGCAACAATGAGATTAGCTTTATTGTAAAGTTTTGATTTGATTTTACCGAGATTACTCAAGGTGGAGTTATCATTAATCTTCTTTTCAGCTTTTTCATATTGGGCAAGAGCATAGTCAACATACTCGTCCGCTCCCATGCGGTAATCGCCAAAATTACCGCTCATGATTTTCATATCCGCGTCACTGTCTATGTCAGCAGCATCGAATGCTGAATAGAATCCGTTGTGCCATGACGTTTTACCAGAGGTGGTTCCTCTGAATTTCTTCATCACATTTTTACCGGAGAATGAAGGGTCAATATATAGGTCAACCGTTTCACCTGGTTTTAGTGTCGCAATTGCGTTCACTCTCGTGCGTCCGAGATTGTATGCGAAAAATCTACTGGTGCCGTGCAGGAGGAAAGTTATGCTTGCATTTCCTTTTTCATCAATTTCCAGAGGAGGGAGCTCAGTTAAAGTACCTCCCATCATAAGGATGGAATAATTGAGTGTATTGCCCATATATGGCTTGTAGTCGAGGATATGAACATTGACGGTTGTTGAATCAATAGCTAACACAGGCATCGGTAATTGAGAGACCTGTGTAGGATTTGCCAGATTTTCCGGCAATTCTGACGGAACAGCGGATGTGGTGTAGAGTTCTAATTCCATCAATAAATTCCCACTCTTAAACAGCAAGCGGTTACTTTTGATCGGTAGTGGCTCGAAGATAAGAGTAAATTCTTTCCGACCTGTCTTATCCAAAACATTACTCTCTCCGATAGTGAGTCCGTTAGCCGACTTAAGAGCATATTTATTACCGTTCTCAGTAGTTAAAGTACTTTCTCCTATTATGAATCTTGTCCCTCGCCGAGACCGGACTTTAACATCAATTATTGTAGCCGTGTCAGTCAGCGTCACATTTTGGAAATCAAATATATCCATCATATTGTTCCAACCGATTGTCGGGAATTCCACAATCCGGGTTTCAGAAGAGGCTGTCAGTACTCCAAGGAATAAGATGAGAAGAAAAAATGATTTTTTCATGATTTAATGTTATTTAAGGTGAGATATTTATTCTGCAGGGGCTGCGAG
>DAAJ01000090.1:0-4437 GCA_001701115.1 Bacteroidales bacterium GP2 | reverse complement strand
ACTGACACGGCTACAATAATTGATGTTTCTGATAGCTCCTATCTGCTCTCCGGTCAAGCGGTAATGGAGCCCCTTGATTCCAGGAATCATATCGTAGTATGTCTTGACTGGCGATGATTCATCGGCAATATATACCCACACGATATCATCTGAACTTAGGTCACCTTCCTTTTCCGGCTCGTGATACTCAAGTGCCGCGCGGCAGGGACCGCACCAGGTGTTCCACAGGTCGACCATAACAACCTTTCCTTTATGCGGGGCGATAATAGCGTCAAAGATGCTGTCTGTTGCAACATCGGGAGTGGGCAGGCATATTGTCCGGTCTACTCCTGAAAGTTGTTTTGTAATATCATTTAGGTAAATTTCAGCGGACTTGGCGTAAAACGGGTTGCTCAGTGATTTGAGCGGTGCAATGTCGTTTTCTGTGCCATTGCCCGATTTGATTGCATTCACGGCTTTGATATACATGCCTATTTCATCAATGAAGTGCGAATCAGCCTCCGAGTCCATCCATTTGGAAGAGGGGAGGGTGGCTATTCTTGACCACTCGGCAAGTATAAGGTTTGGGTCATTGATATCGGCAAATTCCGTGACTTTTACGAAATGGTCTGAATTAAGTTCGCAAGTAATGGCGTCGGCAGGCACCGGTTCACCCCAGCCTCCATTAACAGAGTAGTAATTTCTGCGCAGTATGGATAGGTAATCACCGATGGACTTGATTAGGTTCGCCTTGTTTTCGTTGAGCATCTTTTCCTTGCCGAGAGGAGTCAGTGTCTGGCTGCGGCGTATATTCCGTTCTGCTATTTCATATTGCGCCAGAGCATAGTCCACATACTCGTCCGCACCCATGTGATAGTCGCCAAAATCACCGCTGTATATGGATTTTAGAATGTTATAATCCACTTTCTCGGCGTCAAAGTCAGAATAGTACCCATTATGCCATGACCTTGTTTTCTGCCGTGAAATGGAATCATTGCGCAGGTTTTCCATTATAAGGCTTCCGGAAATTGTGGGATCAATATATAAATCAATAGTCTCCCCGGGTTTAACTGTGGCACCGCCGTTAACGCTGTTTCCACCAAGGGCGTATGCTACAACTGAACCGGTGCCGTGGCACATGAATGAAAGTTTGCCGTTGCCGTTGCTATCTATAGCAATTGGAGGTATGTCGCTTATTTGACCTGAAATCTGGTTGATTACATATCCCAACTTGTTTCCCATAGCCGGAACATATCCCAGGATATGGAAATTGATGGTAACACTGTCTATGTCAAATGACGGTTCAGGCATTTTGGCTTCCGGGTTGCTGTGTTTTAGCGCTTCAGGCACTCCGGCAGACAAATCAGCGGCATTCTTGTCAAGGTTTATGCCAAATGTCCATCCTCCGGCTCCTTCGCTGAAAACCACGGAGCTGCTTTTCTTGGGAATCGGTTCAAACACAAGGTCAAACTCCGAAATGCCCGATTCCGGCATATAATGCTCTGCGCCGGGAATAATCCCTTTGCCATATTTCAGCTTATAATGGTTTCCGTCAGGAGTTTCCAGATATGAATCCTCCTTGATTCTGATCCACCAATTCGGTTTATACTGTGCCTTGGCATGTACGATTGTTGCGGTATCAGCCAGTTCAATCCGCTGAAAATCCAGATAGCGTTGGTTTGAAAAGCTGATTTCCGGCATTTCAATTACTCGCTTGCTTGATGAGCACGCGCTAAGCACTGCAAGCAGTATTGCCGATGATATTAATGCTTTCTTCATAAAATATATGTTATGGTACTAATCTAATATCCTTTATATTCCACCTTGGTGTCTCCATGAAGTTTATGCTGGGTGTGTTTTTATCTATCGCGGGGAATACAAGAGTGAACGTGTTTTCTCCGTCAGCATTAGCCCTGAACTCTTCACCAAGGGCAATGCCTTGAGCTTCAAGTATATTTAGTTTGCTGCCGTCAGGAAGTTCAAGATAGCTGTCCGGAGAAATTTTTATCCACCAGTTAGGCATATAATACATGTGGAAATGGATGGCGGTGCGGTTGTCGCTTAACTCGATGCTGTCTATCTCCAGAATATCTTGGGTATTGTTGTCCAAGCAATCAGGGTAATTCACCTTGATTCCGGTTGCCGTAGTCTCACGGGACATTGCGGGTTTCGGATTCAGCAGGCGGCGGAACATCAGCTCAAACGTTCCCTTGGTGTAACCTAACTTTGAAGTCGTATATATTCCTTCCGGATTAATGGCGATGAATGTAGGAAGTCCTTTTGTATTGAAGCGGGAATAGGCACCGGTTTCACCCTTTCTGTCGTTCCAGTTGTTGCCTTCAATGTTAAGGTCTTTAGTTGATATTCTCCAGAAATCGTCAGTGTCGATGCTTATGCTCACAACTTCCACCTCACCTTTATGCTTCTCGGCAAATGCTTTCAGTTCAGGAACAGACATGTGGCATGGACCGCAACCGCCGCTCCAGATATCAAGCAATATCCACTTGCCGGCAAACTCCCCAAGGTTCCGGGTATTGCCGTTGAAATCAACGAATTCCATATAAGGAATTTTATCTCCGATATTGATTTTGCTTTCCGGGTATAGGAAACCGGCTATTTTTACTCCTTCGGCTGATTCTTTTTCGCTTTTTTCAAGCGCCTCGTACATGGCAATGAGTTTGGAAGCCAGTACTGAATCGCCCGATATTGACGAGCGATGGCATATATCGACAAAATTTTCGAACCATACCGGAGTATGCTCCATTTGCAGCATCGTGAGATATTTCCGATGGTTGATAGAATCCCTCAATCCCGATATGGTTTCATTCATTTCTGTTCTAATCTGCTTTTTCTGCTCTGCGGTAAGGTCTGGATCAGACAATCGTTTAGAGCTTTCGGAGCGGATTTTATCCATGGCATTAAATATATCGGAGCAACTGAACAGTATCTTGTCATATTCCTTCTGCTCCTTTATGTCTATGTCGCTTGTCACATCCCATCGTTCCGAATTAGGTGTGGAAGCATCAACTTTAATATGAGCTCCAGGTATCAGATATACCGTTCTTCCACTGCCGGAAATCTTAGGGGAAAAGCAATTGATAGTCATTTTCTCAGCGTCACCATCCTCCATCTGGTATTCAAGCCGGAATTTGCCATTGATAACAGTGTCTTTAGCAACAGACAAGCCTACATTGCCGTAATATTTGAACAATGTTATGGCGGTGCTGTCGGGTATTATTGTGGTAGTTCCTTCAATGATTGTGACAGGGGTGTCATTGTCCGGTTGTGATGTCTTTACGGTTCCATGGCACTTCAAGGGGCTGCAGAGTGCGCCAATAAGGAATAGTGCGATGAAAATGATTTTATTCATGTGAATAAATGGAAGTTAAATATTTTGCATCAATATCTGCAAAGATATGAAAAAAGAACCGCCGGGACATTGCCCGGCNNAAATTCCGGCTTGAATACCAGATGGTAAAATATCATAATAACAAAGGTTTAGAGTACACCCTGCGCCATCATTGCGCGTGCCACTTTCATAAATCCGGCAACATTGGCTCCTTTCACATAGTTGATGTAGCCGTCTTTCTCTTTTCCGAAGAGTTCGCACTGGTGGTGGATTTCTGCCATGATTTCTTTAAGCTTGGCATCCACTTCAGCTGCGCTCCATGAAAGTTTCTGGGAGTTCTGTGCCATTTCAAGACCGGATACAGACACACCGCCTGCATTTGCTGCCTTGCCGGGAGCATAGAGGATTTTAGCGGCAAGGAACTCCTTGATTGCTTCAGGAGTAGAGGGCATGTTAGCTCCTTCGCTCACTGCGATGCAACCCTGTGCCAGAAGTGCGCGTGCGTCATCGCCGTCAATTTCGTTCTGTGTAGCTGAGGGCATTGCAATATCGCATTTTACTCTCATCCAGGGGCGTTCACCGGGATAGTATTCGCAACCGTACTCTTCGGCAAACTCACGGATACGTCCGCGATAGATGTTTTTGAGTTTGAAGATATAGTCAAGCTGTTCGCGGGTGATGCCGTCGGGAACATAGATGCTGCCGTCGCTGTCACTCATTGACACAACTACTGCGCCGAGTTCAAGGAGTTTCTCTGCTGTGTAGGTGGCAACATTGCCTGAACCTGAAATTGCGACTCTCTTGCCTTTGAGTTCAATGCCTTTTGTTTCAAGCATATTGAGAAGGAAGTACACATTGCCGTAGCCGGTTGCTTCCGGGCGGATAAGTGAACCGCCGAACTCTCTGCCTTTGCCGGTGAATGTGCCTGTGTTTTCACGAGCCATTTTCTTGTACTGACCGTACATGTAGCCTACTTCACGTCCGCCTACGCCTATGTCACCTGCGGGAACGTCTGTGTCTGCGCCGATTTCACGCCAAAGCTCATTGATGAACGCCTGGCAGAAACGCATTACTTCCATGTCGCTCTTGCCGCGGGGAGAGAAGTCGCT
>DAAJ01000040.1 GCA_001701115.1 Bacteroidales bacterium GP2 | reverse complement strand
AATCCCATCTGGAGATACATAAGTCAAACATCCCTGCTGCCGCGCACTCGCATTTGCCTGTGCGCGGCGTTTTTATTAACTTTGCATCATGGCTCGACTACTTGCAATCGACTATGGCAGACGGCGCTGCGGCATTGCCGTCACAGACCCCATGCGCATTGTCGCTACAGGGCTACCTACTGTCGCTACTTCACAGCTTGTCCAGTTTGTGAAGCAGTATGTTACAGCACAAACAGTTGATGCAATTATTGTCGGGCACCCTAAGGACATGCACGGCAATGATTCCGAATCCATGCGCTATATCCGTCCGGGTATCGACCGCTTGCGCAAAGAGTTGCCGGCAATTGAAATCATCTTCTGGGACGAGCGTTTCACATCTGTACTTGCGCATAAAGGGATGATTGACTCCGGCATGAAGAAAATGCAACGTCGCCAGAAAGGCATAGCCGATGAAATGGCGGCAGTTATTATTTTGAACAGCTATCTTGAAAGCAGAAAATATAACGAATCATGAAGTTACCCGTATATCTGTACGGACACCCCGTACTTAGAAACAAATGCAAAGATGTCACACCGGACTATCCCGAGCTTAAAAAGCTCCTCGAGGATATGTTTGAAACAATGTATGCATCAGACGGTGTCGGGCTCGCTGCACCCCAGATTGGACGCAACGACCGCATTGTAGTTATTGACGCATCGCCTGTGGCGGAACAGTTTCCCGAATGTGAAGGCAGGAAACTTACACTTATCAACCCCGAAATCGAGGCGCTTGACGGAGACAGCATAACTCGCTCCGAAGGTTGCCTGAGCGTGCCGGGGTTAAGTGAGAATGTCAGCCGTGTTGAGAACATACGACTCAAATGGCTTGATGAAAATTTCACTCCACGCGAGGAAATAATCACCGGATTTCTGGCACGAATCGTGCAGCATGAGTGCGACCACCTTGACGGAACCCTTTACATTGACCGCATCTCACCAATCCGCAAGCAGCTCATCAAAGGAAAACTAAACAGCATCCTTAACGGGCGCACACCATGCGACTATCCTGTGCGCTACGCTCCTAAAAAAATAAGATAATTACAGCAGACAATAGTATATTATGGCAGACGACAAGAAAATCATCTTCTCGATGGTGGGGGTAAGCAAGACATACCCTCCCCAGAAACAGGTTCTCAAAAACATCTACCTATCATTCTTTTATGGTGCCAAAATTGGCATCATCGGTCTTAACGGCTCTGGTAAATCATCGCTTCTTAAAATAATTGCGGGTATCGACAAGAGCTATCAGGGCGAAGTAGTGTTCTCCCCCGGCTATACTGTGGGTTATCTGGAGCAGGAGCCTCAACTCGACCCGAACAAGACAGTTATTGAAGTTGTGCGCGAAGGTGTTCAGCCTGTCATGGACCTGCTTGCTGAATTTGACAAGGTAAATGAAAGTTTTGCCGACCCTGACGTGCTTGAAGATCCTGATAAGATGGATGCGCTGATCGCACGCCAGGCTGAACTTCAGGATGCACTTGACGCTGCTGACGCATGGAATATCGACAGTAAACTTGAGCGCGCGATGGATGCACTCCAGTGCCCGCCGGATGACCAGCCTGTGTCAACCCTTTCCGGAGGTGAACGCCGCCGTGTTGCACTCTGCCGCCTACTCCTCCAGCAGCCAGATGTGCTGTTGCTTGACGAGCCCACCAACCACCTCGACGCGGAATCCATTGACTGGCTCGAGCAGCACCTCCAGCAATACCCCGGCACTGTCATTGCTATTACCCACGACCGCTACTTCCTTGACCATGTTGCCGGATGGATTCTTGAACTTGACAGAGGCGAAGGAATACCCTGGAAAGGAAACTACTCTTCATGGCTCGAACAGAAAACTAAGCGCATGGCGCAGGAGGAGAAGCAGGCAAGCAAACGCCGCAAAACACTTGAACGCGAGCTTGAATGGGTGCGTATGGCTCCCAAAGCACGTCAGGCTAAAGGCAAAGCGCGTCTGTCAAGCTATGACCGGCTCCTTAACGAAGACCAGAAAGCACGTGAGGAAAAACTTGAGATATTCATCCCCAATGGTCCCAGGCTCGGCAATAAAGTAATCGAAGCGACAGGGCTTGCAAAAGCATTCGGCACCAAGCAACTCTTCAAAGACCTCGAATTTTCACTCCCGCCAAACGGCATTGTCGGTGTTATCGGACCTAACGGAGCCGGAAAAACCACACTCTTCAAACTCATCATGGGGCAGGAAAAAGCTGATGCCGGCTCATTTGACGTGGGAGAGACTGTAAAAGTCGCTTATGTCGACCAGACCCACCATGACCTCATTCCTGAAAAGACCGTCTACGAAGTCATTTCGCAAGGTGTGGAAAGTTTCCGAATGGGTGGAAAGGATGTCAATGCCCGCGCTTACCTGTCTAAATTCAATTTCGCCGGAGCGGACCAGGAGAAGAAAATCGGTGTGCTCAGCGGTGGTGAGCGAAACCGCCTGCATCTCGCAATGGCTCTCAAGCAGGAGGGCAATGTGCTCCTCCTTGACGAGCCCACCAACGATATAGACGTCAATACACTCCGCGCACTCGAAGAAGGTCTTGAAGAGTTTGCAGGATGTGCGGTTGTTGTGAGCCACGACCGTTGGTTCCTTGACAGGATATGCACCCACATCCTTTCATTCGAGGGCGATGGCAAAGTGGTGTTCTACGCCGGATCATATTCCGACTACGAGGAATACAAGAAAGCGCAGAACGGCGGCAAGGAGCCTCCACGCAAACGCTACCGCAAACTTATGGAATAAGCCATGCCGGAAAAAAACAAAAAGCGTCCTTACACCCTCCTCTGGATTCTGCTTGCCGTCGCGCTTGTGGCGGTATTTGCAGTGTCGTTTTTCGATTTGCCGTCGATTTTTGGCTACACGCCTAAATCCTCCGGAATGGCACAGGCGCTTTTCCCCACGAAAGAGCAACCTGTAGCGGCAGACACGATACCTCTCGATTCCATAGGCGTTCCAACCCGGATGGAACCGGACACCGCTTCCCATACAATCCTGTTCATCGGCGATTCAATGCTTGACGGGCTTTCTCCCCGCCTTGCCGCATACGCCGATGCATCAGGTCACAAGCTCTATTCAGTTGTGTGGTACAGCTCCTCCACAGAAATCTGGGGAAAGTCGCATAGGCTCACAGATTACATAAAGAAGCTTTCCCCAAGCTATATTTTTATCTGCCTCGGGGCAAATGAACTGTATGTCAAGGATATTGAAGACAAGCGCACACCTTTCATCCGTGAAATGATTGCAGAAATCGACACTATCCCTTACGTCTGGATTGGACCGCCAAACTGGACTACCGATACCGGCATAAACAAAATGATTGCGGAAAACACTGCTGCCGGATGTTACTTCAAGAGCGACGGAATGACATTCGAGCGACGCTCAGACGGAGCACATCCTACTGCAAAAAGCGCGATAGAATGGATGGACAGCGTTGTCAGGTGGATGCCTGAGCACTCCTCACATCCTATCCGCATGAACATGCCGGAAAATACCACAGCACGACCCGCACAGATATTCATCCACCAGCCGGGAGAGAATTGACCGACTATGGACTTCACCTCGCTGCCCGATTCGCTCGGTCACCTTCTCACCTATCACCGTGAGGCGCCGTTGATTTTCTCAAGCGGGCTGTTTTGGGTGTTGTTCGTATGTTTCATGCCCGTTTATGCGCTCCTGCGCCGCAGAAAATGGCAGATGCTCGTTTTCGTAATCGCATTCAGCCTCTATTTCTATTATAAATGCAGCGGTTGGTTTTTCCTGCTCCTGGTTTCCACCTCCGTCATTGACTGGTTCATCAGCCGTGCCATGGTTGAAATCGGGTCATCGGCAGGGAGGAAATGGCTTGTAGCGCTCTCTGTGGTGATTTCACTTTCCGTGCTCGGATTCTTCAAGTATGCCAACTTCTTCCTCTGGAACTGGAATGCTATGGTCGAGGGCAATTTCCAGCCGCTCACGCTCATATTGCCGGTCGGGATATCATTCTACACCTTCCAGTCAATTAGTTATATCGTTGATGTGTACCGCCGAAAGATCGCTCCTGCGGAAACATGGGGGGAATACCTCTTTTTCCTCTCATTCTTCCCTGCGCTTGTTGCCGGACCAATTGTCAGGGCAGAAAATTTCCTGCCGCAGCTACGGGAAAACCGCCGGGCAAACCATCAGGAAATTTATGGCGGTTTGTGGCTTATACTTGCCGGAGTAATAAAGAAAGCCGTAATAGCGGATTATATCGCGCAGTACAACGACTTGGTTTTCGCCTCCCCTACCGGATACTCCGGTTTTGAGTCGCTTATGGGAGTTATCGGCTACACCATGCAGATTTACTGTGACTTCTCCGGCTATTCCGATATGGCAATCGGGCTTGCCCTGATAATGGGCTTCCGCCTTGACATAAACTTCAATCTCCCTTACAAATCGCAGAGCCTCACTGAATTTTGGCGCAGATGGCATATTTCCCTCTCAACATGGCTGCGCGACTATGTTTATATTCCCCTTGGAGGTAACCGCCACGGCACATTCCGCACCTACCTCAATAACTTCCTGACAATGCTCATTGGAGGACTCTGGCACGGTGCGGCGTGGAAATTCATATTTTGGGGAGGGATGCATGGCATCGGGCTGATAATAAACAAACTGTGCCGTCCGTTCACATCCCGGTTTGACGGTAAAACCTGGTTTTCAATTCTTGCCGGATTTATAACTGTCATCTATGTTTCCCTTCTTTGGGTATTTTTCCGTGCCGATTCGTTTACCGATTCCGTCCTTATAATAAAGAACATCTTCTGCAACTTCTCCCCGCAGTGCATACTCCCCTTCATCGAATTCCGGTCACTATGGGTTGCCCTGATGTTGCTTATCATAATAGCGCACTACCTTCCGGAGCAGTGGCATGACCGCGCCGCCGGCATATTCATCCGGTCACCATGGATTGTAAAGCTCCTGGTGTTTATAATTGTTGTGCAGCTCGTT
>DAAJ01000079.1:19708-50610 GCA_001701115.1 Bacteroidales bacterium GP2 | reverse complement strand
CGGTAATGCGTTTTGTACTTAATTATATGTTAAGGACGTGTATTAGCCCAACCTGGTGTCTGCTCAATACCATAGCCTGCATTGATTTCGCTCTGAGGTATCGGGAAGATTATGTCAGACATATTCGCATCCTCAATCTGATAATTGAGCGCAGGTGCTCCATAAGCATACAGGTTGGCAGTTTTGCCCCAACGACGCAAATCCCAGAGTCGGTGTCCCTCCTGGAAGAGTTCACGTGCTCGCTCATCCTTAATGAAGTCCATGATTGCGGCTTTTCCTGAGGGGAGGTCTTCAACTGAGGTAATTGCATTGTCACGCATCGCAACTGTGAGAAGCGCTTTTTTAGCCGCTGTCTCATTATTCAGCTGAATATTAGCTTCTGCTTGAATCAGGAACATTTCCGGAGCATTTATAAGGTAGTTTGTCTGATAAGCAGGGTTTCCACCTTCTACAGAGTTGAATGAACCCTGACCGAATTTACCTCCACCATACCAAGGGGTTGCGGCACCGTAATTTACATATGCCGTACCTGCCTGATTTGTCCAGTACATAATAGAAGTGCGTACATCTTCATCCCCGTAAAGTGAAACCAAATATGGTGAGGGTCCATAGCAGTAAGTTGTGAACAGTGTACCACATGAGTTAGCACTCCAGTTTGTTTTTGTGTCAAGGGCAAGATAGAAAAGAGATTCCTTGTTTGACCATGTGGTTGCATAAAGATTCTCGTATGCAGAAGCCGTAGTAGCGAGTTCTGTAATGCCAGCGAGTTCAAGCGCCTTGGTTGCAGCTGCAAGTGCACCGCTATAATCCTCCAAGTAGAGTTTTACACGTGCCATAAGTCCATAAACCGATGCAGGAGTGAACACCTCATACGAGCGGCTATACTGGTCTGCGGCATCGAAAGCTGCAATTGAAGCATTAAGGTCATTGAGAATCTGAGTATAGCACTCACCTACTGATGAACGTTTTACATTCTGGAATTCAGGCACAGGGGTATCAACAATAGACACTCCAAGTTCATTTGAAAAATCCTGACCGTTTACCTTCACCTGATGCCCGAAAGTGTTTGTAAGGACGAGCATAGCATATGCACGGAGCGCGTAAGCTTCTGCCTGATATTGGTATAGGTCACTTTCATAATCAGGGAAAGAGGGCATGAGTTCTTTTGCAGTCTGTAGGACACGTGCAGCATTATCAATTACCTTATACCCATAAACCCATATATATTCAAATCCGTAATATGTGTCAAGATAATTAAACTGATATGACGCATTCTGGTGAGAATTGGTAGCATTCCAATAGATTATATCAGAAGATATATCGCCGAGAGTTGTAGCATAATTTCCGGCGAAATAATATTGGCTAAGACGGTAATATGCACCATTGAGAGCTACACCGACACCATCGGGGGTGGCAAGGAGAGTCTCATTATCAGTACCGTCGTAAATATCGGTATCAAGGAACTTGTCACCACAGCTTGTTGCTGATACGGTGAGCATTAGTCCCGCCATTGCCTTGATAAATATTTTTTTCATAAAACTTGTTTCTTGTAATTGTTTCTAAAATTGGAGTTTAGAATGTAATCTGTACACCACCGGTAAATGTGAATGTTGCCGGATATTGCCATGCAATTACACCACTTGAATATGTTTCGGGGTTGTAGCCTACGAAGTCAGACGCAGTCCATGTGTGTACGTTGTCAAAGGTGGTGTAGAAGCGAACTTTTTGCATGAACGCCTTGTGAGTTAGCTTTGAGGGAAGAGTATAACCGAAGGTGATATTGCTGAGACGGAGATAGCTGCCGTTCATTAACCAACGGGATGAGTTAGCCATTGTATTGTTCGGGTCACCGTAGATGTACTGCGGATATTTTGCATTAGGATTCTCAGGAGTCCACGAATTGTCTGCAACAATCTGGAGCGGAGTGCGGAGCGACATGCCCCAACCTGTGAATGAGTGACCAGTATCCATTACTTTTGCTCCAAGACGGTAGTTAAACTGCATTGAGAGGTCAAAGCCGTAAGCGTTTGCATTGAGACCGAATGCACCAAATACTTTAGGCTCTGCACTGCCTACATAACGTTTTGCTGCAGAAGTAAATTTGTCTGTTGTTTCATCACCCTCCTCATTGAGGTAGTAAAGGGCTTTACCTGTTTCAGAGTCCACACCTGCATATTCAGGCATATAGAACTGGCGGTAAGGACGACCCTCCTCTACTATAGTATATGAACCCTCTATAGAGCCGTTTGCCAGTTTAATAACCTTATTCTTATTCCACGTGATATTTGCAAAAACATTTACAGAAATATCATTATTATAGAATACCGCACTATTTGCACCAAATTCTATACCACGGTTACGCATTTTGCCGATATTCTGATATTTGCTGCTGATACCAGTTACATAAGACAAAGGCACTGAATATAGAGCATCGTCGGTGTCATCATTGTAGAAATCAAATGTAAAAGTAGCACGGTTGAATAAAGAGAGGTCGAAACCAACGTCAAACTTCTTTGATGTTTCCCAAGTCAAATCCGGGTTATTGAACTGTACAGGCACCATACCGGGAACTTCAGCATAATTGTAGCCTGCGGCATAGTATCCGCGAGATGCATATACAGATGGCAATGACTGGTTACCTACAGTACCGTAACTTATACGTAGAGCGAGATTCGTAAGCGCACGATTACCTTTAAGGAACGATTCCTCTGTCACACGCCATTTACCGCCGACACTCCAGAAGTTACCCCAACGATTGTTTGAACCGAATACTGAACTACCGTCACGACGGAAAGATGCAGAGAGGAAATATTTACTTGCGTAACTATAGTGGAAATCTCCAAAATATGATGCAAGACGGCTATCACTCCTGTAGTAGCTGCTGTCACCCCATGTTCCGGCTGTGGCAAGATCACGCATTCCAAGATAAGCAAGAGGGAAATTTTCACCAGAGTAATATTCATTCCAGTAGGTAATACGCTGCATCTCCTGCCCTAAGAGGAAGTCAACTGCATGGTCACCGAAATTATAGTTCCAACCGAGAGTATTAGTCCAAGTCAAAGTGGTTGTACGGGCATTGTATTGCTGACCAAGACCATTATAGTTCATACCCTGAGGGTTATATATCGCACTCCAGTAGTTGTACTGGCGCTGATCCATCATATTCACACCAAAGTTGGTCTTCGCCCAAATACCTTTGCCGAAATCAATACGCAACCACGGATTTGCAACAAGAGTCTGGTTATTTACATTATTAAGGTCACCCAAATCAGGATCCATGACAGCAAGAGGGTTATAGCTAATTGGATTATAGATTCTATCAGCACCTTCACCAATATATGGGGAATCCATCGGTGTCATGGTAGAAACTGCTGCAGTTAGCGGGGAGGACATAGTTCCACCTGTTGATGCAGAGAAGCTGGAGTTAAGCGAATAGCTGTAAGTAGAATTAATACCAACAGAAAGGAAGCGATATTTAGTATCAAGATTAATACGACCGGAGTAACGCTTATTGCTTGAACCGATAACAAGACCTTGAGCATCATTATAACCCAAGCTTACAAAATAGTTGGTTGAGCCGACTGACCCGTTGAAACTGAGGTTATAATCAGCATAGTAACCTTTGCGGGTAACTTCATCAATCCAGTTAACGTCAGTTTCACCATCCCATTCAAAATAATCGTTTGCCATGAAATTATAGCACCAATCATAAGGACGCCCTGTACGAGCCGCATAGCCTTTTGCAAACAATTCAAGAGTGGTTGCCGCATTTGCATATTTCATATTATTATTAGCGATTGCGGTAAAGCCCTGGCGAGTCTCAAAGGTAACATTCAGCTTTGACTGACCACCTTTCTTTGTGGTAATTACGATAACACCGTTTGCCGCACGGGAACCGTAGATAGCGGTTGCAGCTGCGTCCTTGAGGACGGTAACGCTCTCAATATCCGCAGGATTATATGCTGACATCGGGTCAAAATAGTTATTATTACCGTTCATATCATCATAATCGGAATTCACCGGAATACCGTCAATCACATAAAGAGGCTGTGAAGAGCTGCTGAGTGAACCCATGCCACGAACATACACTGAACCCCACTGACCGGGAGCACTTGTTGAGTTGTTGTACTGGAAACCGGTAACCTGACCTTCGAGTGATTTAACAAAGTTTACATCGCTCTTTCGGTCAACCACATCGCCATTTACTACTGAAGCGGCACCGGTGAACGCTGCTTTCTTTGTTGAACCGTAACCGGTGACAACGACTTCGTCAATCTCAGTGACGTTCTCCTCCATGTAGATTGTAAGGTTCGGCTTCACAGCCACCTCTACAGGGAACATCCCGATGAAAGAAACAGTAAGAAACTTGACAGAAGCAGGGATGGTAAGCGTAAATTCTCCGTTGGCATCTGTCTGTGTACCGATTGTGGTACCTTTTGCCTTGACTGTCGCGCCTGCGATTGGCTCCTGGTCCGACGCCTGCAGGACAACACCCCGGACATTGAGTGTCTGGGCTGCAGCTGTGAGGGCGAACACCACAGTCACAATTAGTGAAAATAACTTTTTCATACTTAAGAAAATGTGTAAAACTAATAATGAAAAAATGTGTAAATTTGTGAGCTGCCTGGCTGAAAAAACAATGCTCCGGGGCAGTTACAGGCGTCAAAGGTAGGTATTACAATTTAATAAAGATTAACTAACCCCCCCCCCGTTTAAGTACTTTTAACTGATTTAACAGCGAATAGTTAAAATTCGGAGGGAATTTAACGGTGATATAAATCTTATAAGCCATATCTGATGCATGACCCATAAAAATCTTATATGAGCGGGGGCACTGTTGATTTTTAGGCGTAGAACGCTTAAATTTGCAGCCGGAATATGGAAAGCAATCGATGTTTACTGATAATCAACCCGATTTCCGGCACGACAAACAAGCGCGGGCTGGACAAAATTGTGCGTGAAAGGCTTAAAGGAAGCGGGTTAGACATAGAGGTGGCTTGGACAACTGCGCGAGGAGATGCTACCAAGCTTGCCACAGAAGCAGTTGAGCAGGGATACCACTCCGTAATTGCCGCGGGAGGAGACGGCACTGTAAACGAAACTGCAAAAGCACTTTGCGGGTCGGAGACTGCTTTAGGAATCATTCCCTGCGGGTCCGGCAACGGACTGGCGAGGCATCTGGAGATACCGATTGACATTGATGCGGCAATTGATGTCATACACGAGAACCATATTGTTGCGTGCGACTACGGCACAGCAAACGACCTCCCTTTTTTCTGCACTTTCGGCATGGGATTTGACGCTGCGGTGAGCAAGCGGTTTGCAAAAGGCAAGGAGCGGGGATTCGCTAAGTACATAAAAAGCGCATTTGAGGAGTACCGCACTTTCAACCCGGACGAATACATAATCTCCGCAAACGGCAAAGTGCTGACAGAAAAGGCATTTGTGGTCGCGGCTTGCAATGCCTCCCAGTACGGCAACAACGCATACATAGCTCCGCAGGCATCCATGACCGACGGGCTGCTTGACATTATCATAGTCCACTCAGGCAATCCTATCACTACAGCATTGGTCGGGGTCGACCTTCTGACCGGCTACATCGACCGCAACACGCTCATCCACTCCTTCCGCACCACCGAGGCAACAATAACACGCAAGGCACCGGGACCGGCACATATTGACGGAGAACCGATTACCCTCGGGGTGACAACGCGAATCACCTGCCATCCCGGCAAACTGAATATATACACCCCTTCGGTCGAGCATCCATTCCGCCCGGTAATCACGCCTATGATGTCGCGGGCAAAAGAGATAGCATATAATATTGCAAGGATATTCCATAAAAAGTAAAATCTCGCTACCTTTGTAGCATAATTTAGAAAACCACTGAAAATATGGCATTAAAATGCGGCATAGTAGGACTGCCCAATGTAGGCAAGTCCACACTTTTCAATTGTCTTTCCAACTCAAAGGCTCAGAGCGCCAATTTCCCTTTCTGCACAATCGAGCCGAATGTAGGAGTCATCACAGTGCCTGACGACCGCCTCAACAAGCTCGTGGAGATATGCAACCCTAAAAGCATAGTGCCCGCCACCGTGGAGATTGTCGACATTGCCGGACTGGTCAAAGGAGCAAGCAAAGGGGAAGGGCTCGGCAACAAATTCCTTGCCAACATCCGTGAAACAGACGCTATAATCCATGTGCTCCGTTGCTTTGACGATGACAATATCACCCATGTTGACGGCTCAGTCAATCCTGTGCGCGACAAGGAGATAATCGACTATGAGCTACTGATTAAAGACCTCGAGACTGTTGAAAGCCGCATAGCCAAGACCTACAAGCAGGCACAGACCGGCGGAGATAAGACAGCAAAGATGCAGTATGAGGTGCTCGCCAAAATCAAGGAAGCCCTCGAGGCTGGAAAACCGGCACGCTCGGTGACCCTCGAAACCCCGGACGAAGAGAAATTTGCACGAGACCTGTTCCTGCTCACATCAAAGCCGGTGCTATATGTGTGCAATGTAGATGATGCCTCCGCCGCAACCGGCAATGCCTATGTTGACGCAGTGAAGGAAGCTGTAAAAGATGAGGATGCAGGAGTGCTTGTGGTTGCAGCGCAGACCGAGGCTGAGATAGCCGAGCTTGACAGCTATGAGGACAGGAAAGAATTCCTTGAATCAATCGGTCTTGAAGAATCAGGAGTGTCACGACTCATCAGAGCGGCATACGCCCTGCTTGACCTTCAGACATTCTTCACCGCCGGAGCGGACGAAGTGAGAGCATGGACATTCCTCCGCGGCAGCAAAGCCCCGAAATGCGCCGGCATAATCCACACCGATTTTGAAAAAGGCTTCATCCGTGCAGAAGTCATCAAGTACCAGGATTATGTTGACCTCGGCTCAGAAGCTGCTGTGCGCGCAGCGGGCAAGATGGGTGTGGAAGGAAAAGAATATGTTGTGCTTGACGGCGACATCATGCACTTCCTCTTCAACGTGTAAGCCGTCCGGAAGGAGCGTTGGATATGTGCCCCGGTGGTACAGCATAATCCGTCACCCGATCCCAATGAGGGGCATCTGACATTTCGTACAGACACATAACGACAGTAGCCTCGTGGTTGCGCTATCGCTTCACCACGAGGCTACTTCCTTTGTGCGCTCTCCGGCGCAAATATACGCGGGAATTAGTTCTGCATCGCTGCGTCAACATCGGCAACCAGCGCGGCATCCTGCTTGTCGCGGCTCACGATAGTACCTTCCGGATCAAAAAGGATAATGCAAGGAATCGCGGGAATACCGTAAATATCGGTCGGGATTGTCTGAGCGTTGATGATCTGCTGCCATGGCAATGAATGTTTTTCAATGGCGCGGAGAGTATTGTCCGGTTCATCCCAAACAGCAACCCCGAGAAAATCCATCTTGTCGGAATACTTGTTGTACAACTCCTTTATCACTGCTGTTTCACGGATGCAGGGACCGCACCAGCTTGCCCAAAAATCAACAAGAGTGTATTTGCCCTTGCCAACATAGTCGCTGAGGCGCTTTGTCTCGCCGTTGTAGGTCACTTCAAAATCCTTGAACTTCTTGCCAACAGATGTCTCCTCTTTATTAATGAGTCCCTGGCGGAGGGTCTGCACCTTCTTGCTTGACGCGAACTGGGGATATTCCTTCAGTTTTGCATCAAAGGTGGGAAGATCCCAGCCATAGCAATCCTGGAGGAAAAGGTAGAAACCAAAAGGATTGTTGGCATTCTGCTCGAATGTTTCCTTGCCGAGGTTATTGTAGCGGTTTACAATATCATCCTTCTGCGCATCGGTTGCGCTGTCGCCAAGCGCGATATACTCTTTTTGCAAGTCATTCTGCTTGTTGAAGAAGCTCACCATTGTGTCGTTGGTAGGAGTACCGGTAGCGAGGCGCGACTTGATATCCGCGCAGATAGTTCCCGGTTCAAGCACAAGCATTGCCGCACGGTTTCCGTCGAGAAGTATGCGGGTGAACACCGGAGTTGTCACATTGCCGGAAAAAACGGCTTTTCCGCCTTCAACAATCGCCGAGTCCAGCTTCTCGCCGGTATCGAAGCTCACAATATATGCGCTGAGACCATCCTCGTCAGCAGTGAGCGGCAGGGTCACAGTGTAGTTGTCTGTGGTGTTTGCCGTAGCGCAGGACACTGCAAGGACTCCCGCGCAAACAAAAGATAAAATTGAACGTTTCATAAATAAAGCGGTTTTTGTGTTTTTCTGCAAAATAAACACATTATTTCCGCTCAAACCATAAATGACGGGCAAAATTTGCTAACACTATCATTTTTTAGTTATTTTTGCAATCTTATTAACATAACACATCCATCATGCATCACCAGGATAGCCTGAACGCTTACATTTTGCAGTCGCTCCGAAACAACTGGGAGCTGCTTGCGCTCACTGACTACAACGGTGCTTCTTTCCAGTACAAGGATATAGCACGAAAAATAACCAAACTTCATATCCTCTTCAAAAGCGCGGGGGTAATGCCCGGCGACAAAGTGGCAATCTGCGGCAGAAACAGCGCACAATGGGCTATGGCTTTCCTCGGAATCATCACCTATGGCGCAATAGCGGTGCCGGTGCTCCATGAATTCAAGCCGGACAATATACACCACCTTGTTAACCATAGCGAGGCAAGGTTGCTGTTTGCCGATGCCGGCACTTGGGAAAACCTTGATGCGTCAGTGATGCCTCACCTCGAAGGGGTGCTCCTTATCAGTGACTTCTCGCTGCTGATGTCACGCAGCGAATCGCTCAATGAAGCCCGCGCAAACCTCAACCGCTTTTTCGGGGAGGCTTATCCGGAAAGGTTCACGATAGATGATGTTGAGGTGAGCGTCAACAAGCCTGACGACATCGCGCTTATCAACTATACTTCCGGCAGTACCGGATTCTCCAAAGGGGTAATGGTGACATTCGGCAACCTCTGGAGCAACATCGAATACACCATTGACCACCTTGATTTCCTGTATCCGGGAGATGGCATAGTGTGCATGCTTCCGCTCGCGCACATGTACGGTCTTGTTGTAGAGATGCTTCATCCGCTTGTAAAAGGATGCCACGTGACATTCCTCACCCGCACCCCGTCGCCGCGCATTATCATGGAGGCGTTTGCAAAGGTTCATCCGAAACTTATTGTCGCTGTGCCACTGATTCTTGAGAAGATAATACGCACCAAAGTATTCCCGCTGCTTGAAAAGCCATACATGAAATTCCTGCTCCATGTGCCTTTCGTGGATGACAGGCTGCTTTCAAAAATCAAGGATAAGCTAACCGACACATTCGGAGGTGAGCTCAGGGAGATAATCATTGGCGGAGCGGCACTGAACAAGGATGTGGAAAACTTCCTGCGCCGCATTGATTTCCCCTTCACTGTGGGCTACGGCATGACTGAGTGCGCGCCACTTATATCCTATGCTCCTCACAATGAGGCACGTATTGGTTCATGCGGCAAGATTGTGGACCGTATGGAAGTACGAGTTGAATCCACATCTCCCGCCGAGATTCCAGGAGTTATCTGGGTGCGTGGCGCTAACGTGATGAAAGGATACTACAAGAACGAGGAGGCTACCTCCGAGGCTTTTGATGATGAAGGATGGATGTGCACCGGCGACATAGGATGCGTTGACGAGGACAATTTCATATACCTGCGCGGACGAGACAAAAACATGATTCTCGGACCAAGCGGTCAGAACATCTACCCGGAAGAAATCGAACAGAAGCTGAACAACATGCCATACGTAGGGGAATCCGTTGTGATTGACGAAAGTGGCAAGCTGGTTGCGCTCGTTTATCCCGACATGGACAATGTCATCCACCAGAAAATTTCACCGGAGGAAATTGAAAAAATAATGAGTGAAAATCTTGTGCAGCTCAATAAGGACCTGCCGGGTTACTCACAGGTGCACCGTGTAGAGATTATGAGCGAGGAGTTTGAAAAAACTCCCAAACGCTCAATCAAACGCTATCTCTACCAACGCTAAACATCACATCAGGGAAGAAATTTGCGGATTGCGTCCGCTGCTGTTCCACGGCGGCGGGCGTAATCTTTTTTCTGCTCATCATCAGTAGCACCTATTATAAAATAATGTGCGGGAGCATAGCCGATCATTATTCCCGTTGTTGATGCTGCGGGTGCCATTGCCCCGTTTTCAGTCACAGTTATTCCCAGTCCACTATATCCCAGCAACTTGTCAGTTTCAAATATCAGCGACTGGTCCGGAAGCGATGGATAACCGATTGCCGGACGTATTCCGGTATATTCCTGCGCGAAGAGGTCCTTCTCCTCATGGGACGAAGCATCAGAATAGCCCCACAGATTGGTGCGCACCTCGCGGTGCAACCATTCGGTAGCCGCTTCCGCAATGCGGTCAGCAATGCTCTGGGCAAGGAGAGCATCATAGTCGTTGGACGCATTCTTTACAAAACGCTCCACATCACCGGCTGTAGTGACAGCAAAAAGCGCTACATTATCCTGGGCGGCGCCGTCTGCATCAGCGGGAGCAACAAAATCCGCGAGAGAGAGCCGCTCCCCTGCCGGCTGTTCACCATGCTGCTGTCGGAGCATCGGCAGAACAACCCGCTCTTCTCCCGCAAGCACAATATCGTCACCGCATGAGCATGCAGGAACGATAACCACGCGGCACGCCACTTTCGCTCCACTTTCACAGAGCCGGTCAAGCATCCGGTTCGCTTCCTTGAATAGCTGCATCGCTTCTGCTGCTTTAAGGCGCTTAGTCTGCTCCATGGAAGCAAGCCACTGGGCGCGGCAGTGGTCACACCCCTGGATATCCGCGATTGAAGCAAGGGAAGCATCGAGTTTCCATGCGGCAAAAAATGCCCTCCAGTTTATAAGACTGCGCACCTCGGCGACCGGAACATAAAGAGTGTGCGCTCCGGGATGCACCGGTGCGGGTGCTTTTTTGCTTAAATCAAACTTGTGGGCGCCCATTCTTGCCTCATCGAGCGGCAGTAAGTTCACCTTTTCCTCATATCTTTTCCTGATATCCTCATATTGCGACTTCAGTTCGCGGAATGCCTCACCGCGTGTCGCTTCTGACACGAATTTCTGCGTGACTCCCGGAAGCGCAGCCGCGTCACGGGTATAAATCACCGCGCCGGAATAGAGCGGATCTATTTTGACCGCAGTGTGCACGCTCGAAGCAGCAGCGCCGCCAACAAGCAGAGGTATTGTCATTCCGCGCTCCTCCATCATCCGCGCAACAGTGCGCATTTCTTCGAGAGACGGGGTTATCAGACCGCTAAGTCCTATAAAATCAGCATCAATATCTATAGCCGTGTCAATTATCTTTTCGGGAGGAACCATTACCCCGAGGTCTGTCACCTCGTAGCCATTGCAGCTCATTATCACACCTACTATGTTCTTGCCAATGTCATGGACATCACCTTTTACGGTTGCAAGCACTATTTTCCCGGCAGCCGCGCTGTTGCCGCTCCTCCTTTCAGCCTCTATTACAGGAGTGAGGTGCGCTACCGCCTGCTTCATCACTTTTGCACTGCGCACTACCTGCGGCAGGAACATTTTTCCTGCTCCAAACAGATCGCCTACACGGTTCATCCCGCTCATCAAAGGACCGTCAACCACTGCAAAAGCACTTCCCAAAGAGGCGACACACTCATCAAGCAGAGGCTCGATACCTTCTCCACGACCTGCCACAACAAGTTCCTCTACCTTTTCAGCCGCAGTCCGTGGGGCGGTTTTCGTTTCAACCGCAGCTTTTGCCGGCTTCTCTCCTTTAGCTTTCTCACGTTCCTCCTTCACCCTCTGCGCCTCCTCGATAAGCCTGTCTGTTGCGCGAGAATCGCGGTTGAGCAGCACATCATCAATTGCTTTGGCGAGCGCAGGGTCAATGCTCTCCGCATCCATAAGGGTTGAAGGATTGATAATTGCAAAATCCATACCCTCAGCAGTTGCATGCTTCAGGAACAGCGAATGCATTGCTTCGCGGACATAGTTGTTGCCACGGAAAGAGAAAGAAAGATTGCTTAGACCGCCACTGACATGAGCCCCGGGAAGATTGCAGCGTATCCATCCCGCAGCACGTATGAAATCCAATGCATAGTCGCCATGCTCCTCTATACCGGTGGCAACCGCAAGAATGTTCGGGTCAAAAATTATATCCTCCGGAGGGAAACCGGATTCTGTCAAGAGGCGGTAAGCGCGTTCACACACATTTATACGCCGCTCGTAAGTGTCCGCCTGACCATCTTCATCAAAAGCCATGACAACCACCGCAGCTCCCATTCGTTTAAGTTCATCCGCTTTTGCAAGCATAGCTGCCTCACCCTCTTTCAGGCTGATAGAGTTTACCACCGGTTTGCCCTGCACACGTTTAAGAGCCTTGATTGCCACATCCCAGTTGCTCGTATCTATCATCAACGGCGCTTTGGCAATAGCAGGTTCGCCACTGATAACCGAAATAAAGGTGCACATCTGGGTCGCAGCATCAAGCATCGGGTCATCCATGTTTATGTCTACGATGTCCGCGCCTGCCTTGACCTGCGCGGCAGCTATTTCGGCGGCTTCCCCAAGAGAACCCTCATTAATCAGCCTAAGGAATTTACGGCTTCCGGCAACATTGCACCGCTCGCCAACTTTCACGAATTTACCCGGAACAAACGATTCCAACCCGGCAAGCGTCATTACGCCGGACTTCTTGGGTATCTCCCTCATTTTTGCCTGTGCCGCAACTGACGCAATCGCAGCTATGTGTTCCGGAGTGGTTCCACAGCACCCTCCTACAATGTTCAGTTTGCCCGATTCAAGCAAGGGGCGCAATTTGTGCGCCATCTGCTCCGGTGTCTCCTTGTAATTGCCGAGCGCATCAGGCAGCCCCGCGTTAGGATGAAGGCTTATGGCATAAGGCGATGCTGCAAGAATATCAACATATTTAACAAGTTCATCCGCACCAAATCCACAGTTAAGCCCTACCGACATCGGATTAGCATGCGCAATAGTGGCAATGAATGCTTCAAGCGATTGCCCGCTCAAAATGCGTCCGCCCTGCGATAAGGTTGCAGAAATCATCACAGGCACTTCGCGGTGCGTGTCATCCATGGCACGGCGCAATGCATGAATTGCCGCCTTGGCATTCAATCCGTCAAACACCGTTTCAAGCAAAAGCGCATCTACCCCTGCCCCGATGAGAGCGACAGCCTGATTGTACACCGCATCTTCTACCGTATCCCAGGTAACCGGATTCTCCGCCTCTATCTCTGCTGCAAGCGAGAGGGAATGGCTGCCCGGACCAATACTTCCGGCAACCCATGCTTCTACCCCAGCATCTTCAATTGCCTGCTTAGCTATCCCCACACCCGCGGCATTTATCTCTGCAACCCGGTCGGCAACGCCATACTCGGCAAGCGACAAAGCGTTGGCATTAAAAGTATTAGTTTCTATAATACGTGCCCCTGCATCAAGATAGCTGCGGTGTATCTCTTTTATTTTCTCTGGAGCGGTGATATTCAGCAAATCATTGCATCCCTTGAGGGGAGCCGGCGCATTTGTCATGCCGGCAGGAGTAAAATCAGCCTCTTCGAGTCCAAGCTTCTGTATCATAGTGCCCATAGCACCGTCAAGTACGAGAACACGTGAGCGCACGGCATCAATAAGTGCAGCGGAAGAAGGTGATAATATATTGCGATTATTCATTCAGACGTCTTAATTACTTGTGTATAGCTACAAAGGTACGAAAAAAAGGCGTTTCACATCGCATCACGTCAAATTCCGCACACCCGCAGCCAAACTACCGGACAAAAAATGCGCCAAACCGCCGGATAGCGGGCTGGCGCATCATTTTATATTACTGTAATAAACTTTTAGTCCGCTGAGGGAATATATTTCTCAAGGGTGGAGAGAAGTTCATCTTTTTGTATCCCTCGTGCAAGGATTGTGCCGTCCGGAGCAAACAGGATTAAAAGTGGAATATATGTCACATTATAGGCTTGTGACACTTCCTCGCCACCATTCACCCATATTTCCCAGGGCAATTCCATCTGAGCGACAGCCTCCAGTGAATTTGCCGGCTGGTCTGATACAGCAACTCCAAGTATTTTGAGGTTCTCCCCTTTATATTTCTCGTATGCCTCTTTAATAACCGGCATCTCAGCCCGGCAGGGACCGCACCAGCTTGCCCAGAAATCAAGCAACACATAATCACCGTGACCTACAACATCGCTCAACTTGTGCTGCTTGCCGTCATATTCCACTGCAAAGTCTTTGAATTTATTACCCGGTTGCGTAGCTTCCAAATTTCGTTTTGCCGCTAAAATCCCTTTCACTTTATTATACGACAACAATACGGGATACTTTTCTACCAGTTGCTCCATAGATTTGAGAGTGAGTGCCTCATATCCATAAACGAAAAGCCTGTAACCCAAAATATCATTACCATGCCCGTCAATTGCATCATATATAATGGACTCGAATTCCCCCATAAGCTTGCCATGCTCCGCTTTGTCATCCGTTGCACGATAGCGCGCACTCACAGGTTCGAGTTTTTTATTCAGTGCTATTATACTGTCATTATAGCCTCCAAAAGATTCCCATTTCCACCTTGTGCCATGTTCTATTTCTTCTACTTTTACAGAGTGGACTATATCTGCATCTGTCAGCACGAAGGTTCCACGCCCGGCATTCTCCAACTTGACGACGCAAGGAGGATATTTGTCACTCGGGAACACGACAGCCTCATCAGTTACCTTAAGCAAATCTATCAGTTCTCCGGTATCGTCATTAACAAGACGCACAATAGCGCCATCCTTCTCTCCGGGAAGTTTTATGACAGTTGAATGCTGCGCAAACGTGTTAATTGCGGCAATCACGAAAGTTACGGTCAAGAATGACCTTAATATCTTCATAACTGTATTATCTGATAGGAATGGTGAATACAAATTTTGCGCCACGGCGATATGATGCGTCCAGAACAACATCCCCACCCAGCAGGCGCGCAATATGGCGGGCGATTGCAAGCCCGAGCCCAACCCCCTGGGTATTGGGATCCAGTTTCTCGAAACGCTCAAATATAACTTCCTCCTTGCCCGGCATCACACCGCAACCGGTATCTGTTACCGAGAAGGACATTGTCCCAGCGGCTTCGTCAACATTATAATCAAGCACTACAGAGCCCTCCGGGGTGAATTTAAACGCATTCTGCAAAAGGTTTGACAACACTTGCTGCACGCGATGGGCATCTGTAAAAATCATAGTGTCCTGCGCACCCTCTTTTGCAAATATCAATTTTACCTTGTCATTTCTACGCGCGCTCACGCTGTCAATGGCAATGTCGCAGATCTCATTCACCGACACCCGGCTCCTGACAACACTCATCGTGCCCTTGTTGATGGTTGACAGCGACAGAACATCATACACGAGAGTGCTGATTAAGTCGCAATTGAGTTCCACAAGACGCGCGTATTTGTCAAGACGCTTCCTGTCCTCGGCACCCATATTGTCAATAATCAACTGAGTGTAGCCTGAAATAGCCTGAAGAGGCTCACGGACTTCATGGGTCATATTATCTATGAAGTCGCTTTTGAGCTTGTCTGCGCTATTTGCCGCATCACGCGCCTCAATCAATTTCTTCTCGCTCAGTTTCAGAGCCGCGCTTTCGCTCTTAAGAATTTTGTTCATGTCAGCGAGACCCTTCGACAATCTGTTTGCGCGGCGATAATGGCGGTACAGGAACAAACATACAACCAAAAGCAGAATGCTTGCTATGAGGCACACTACAATTATGCGCCTCTGGTGCCTGATCTGCCTCTCCTCGCTCTCCTCTTCGAGCTGCGCGTTTTTGGAGCTGAGGTCATGCATGTCATATATTATCTGCAACTCGCGGTAGCGGTCTGCACTCTTAGACTTGATGGACTTGTTCAGATGGTCCGCATAAGCAATAAGGGTGATTCTCTGTAGTTCAAGGTCACCGGTTGCCTCGGCAGCCTCGGAAAGCATTTTATACAGGTGTGTCTTAAGGTAATTGCTCCCCCGTAAATCCTTATTTACCGTAACTGCAAGCAATGGCTTTGCCTTTGCATAATCCTTTTTTGCCATGTGGTAAAAAATCTCCGCAAGACGGTTCTGTTGCATATCAGCACGCACCTCCATATCCTCCTGGGCAAGTTTTTGAATCTCTGTCCAAGCCTCATCAACCTCCTGGGGAGTAAGCGCCGGATAATTATACAGCATCCTGCGGTAGCAGATATACCTGTTGCGGTTAAAATTCTTGAAAACACGTCCTTTCTCCTTATACTCATCTTCAAGCCTGTCGATTATTTTAAGGAGATTACGGTCAGCATCCACCGCTTTTTCAAATTCCATATTCCTCGTGTACACTATTGCAGAATGGGCATAGTACATATTATGGAACGCATACAGCCCGTATGGCAGCCTGCCTATAAGCGACTCTGTCTCACCCAAATACTTATCGAGAAGATCACCCTGCACTGTCGCTCCAAGATATACGCACAAAGTGTACAGCAACTCAATCTTCTTAAGGTCAGATGTATTCTCATCAAGTTCCCTATACTTATTAAGCGCATCTACAAGAAATTTTTGTTTCTCGTCGGTGGATTTCATCAGGGAATTGGTAGTTACAATGAGCAAGCGGATAAACATAACGGTTTCCTTCTGCTCCGGATTCGGCGGAATCCTCTCAGCCTCCGCAAGTATGGTTTTCTGCACAGAATCGTTGCCGAGGTAAAGGTTTCCAAGGTTGCGCAATATGTCAAGGCGCGCCTTGACATCCCCTGCCCGCTTCGCAACCTTATAAAACATCTTTGCCATAGCCTTCTTCTCGAGATTTGTGCCGGCATCAAACATATTATACAGCACAACAAGGCTATCCTGAGGATAATAGGACTTTTTAAGCTCCATTCTCAGTGAATCCATTGTATTGGGAGTGACCACATTCGCCTGTGCTCGCAAAGCGGGCATGAGCACGGCAAAAATCATGGTTAGAATCAAAGTACGCACAGACATAATGTGATTAGAGCGGTTATTACTTGCTATCTTGCAAATTAACAAAAAAATTCCGTCCTAACCAAATTAAATCCCGTCCGGGAAACCCACAATCATGGGTACAAGCAAGATATTGCATTATATAGAGTAATTGTCACCTCACTAAATCAAAAGGCTATTCAAAACTAATTAGAATCGATAATAGCCTGCACCATCCGCCTCAATTCCTCTCTGTTTGGCAGGTATAGCTGATACTTAGACACAAATATGTTACTATCCATTCCATAAGTAGCATACTCTACAACAAGTTCATTTTTTGAATGGCATAGTACAATTCCTATAGGCTTGTTATCATCCGGTTGCGACACCTCATTAGCAAAATAACCTAAATACATGTTCATTTGTCCTATATCATAATGCTGTATGCCTCCACGCTTCAAATCTATCAGTACGTAACATTTAAGTATAGTATGATAAAATACTAAATCAACATAATAATGTCTGTTCCCGATTTGAATAGAGTATTGTTCACCAATAAATGCAAATCCTTTGCCAAGCTCGAGAAGAAACTTCTGCATATTGTTTATCAGTGCCTTTTCCAGACTCACCTCTGAGTATCTTTTTTCAACAGGCAGTCCCAAAAATTCAAGAACAAAAGTATCTTTTACAACATCTTGTGGAGAACGAATAATGTGCCCTTTCTCTGCCAATTGCAATATTCCGCTTTTATCCAGACTTTGAGCCAGACGCATAAATAAACCGGATTCAATCTGCCTCCTCAGTGTTCTTACACCCCAATGTTGCGAAACACATTCGTTCTCATAAAATTGTCGCTCAAGACTATCCTCAATTTCCAAAAGCTCACACCAGTGAGACCAGCTCAATTTGCCAGACACTGTCTGGCATTTTGGATAGGACAAATAAAATCTCCTCATATTCTGAAGATTAGAGCGACTGTATCCTCTTCCAAGACATGCAGTTAGCCGTTTTGAAAGATTTTGGATAATTTCTTCCCCATATGTTGCCCGGATATTTCCTTCTTGCTCGAATTCTACAATATATTCTCCAATATGCCAGTTAGTGACAACTAAGGTATCATCTATATGCCGCAATAGGCGCTCTTTAGCAGATGATACCAATGCTACAATTCGATCAACTAAACCATCAAATCTCGAATTATTTAATTGTGCTTTTAAAATTTTATCCATCTACATAACTATAAGCAAACGATATATGCCTCAAATCCCGTATGAAGGTAATTTCTACTTATAAGACCTAAAAATCAGCGGGCGAGGTGCGCAGGGCGCAAGATGTAAGGGAGGGGGAATTTGAGGCTCAGCGATGTATCAGCCTTTACCCGCTCTATCCCTTGCGCAGCTTCCTGAGGGGTCTGGCAACTCAGCGCTATGACATAAAATCCGGCATCGCGGGTACTTACCACACACGCTTTTTCGTAGCCGGAAGCAATCAAACGCTCACGCATCTGCTTGGCATTAAACACCTGGCGGAAACGACCGACAACGACATTGTAGCGGTACAGGTCATCGCGGGTAACACCACCTCCGGTTATGAAACCGACATGCTCTGTGTTCATCATCAGCTGCACGCCGTCAACTGTGGTTTCTTTCGGCGCGGCAAACTGCTGTAGCTTTGCACCTGTGCCGTCATCTTCGGCACGCTCCTGCTTCTCTTTTGCAATTTCGTATGCCGCCTTGTAATTTGCCTCGGTTGTTTTACATCCTGTAAAAATGATTGCAGCCATAGCTGCCACTAAATATATTTTTTTCATCTTTCTATAAATTTTCCAAGAGTAATAACGTCCAGATCACGGATATTTCCGGAATCAAGCGTGAGTTTGACAAGAGTGCGTTCCCTCTGCCAGCCTTGATGCCCTGCAGCCCCCGGATTAACATGAAGCAAGCCAAGCTCATGGTCAGGAATGACTTTAAGGATATGCGAATGCCCGTCAACCATAAGTTTTATCCTTCCCTCCTTCAATATCTTTTTCACCCCGGGAGAATATTTCCCGGGATAGCCGGCAATGTGGGTGAGCCACACTTTCACCCCTTCTACTTCAAATTCAAGCACCTCGGGGCATTCCCGGCGCACCTGACCATGGTCGACATTGCCGCACACCGCACGCACAACAGGCGCAACGCCACGAAGCCGTTCAAGCACCGTAATGTCACCTATATCACCCGCGTGCCATATTTCATCACAGTCGGCAAAATGCTTTGCAAACCGTTCATCCCAACAGGAATGCGTGTCACTCAAAATTCCAATCCTTTTCATTGCAACTTAACCAGACGTAGGAAATCAACCAGAATATCGGAGGAGGATGTGCTCGGATAAAGCGAGGAATCGTATTCAACCGCAATACGGTTCTCCCCTTTACGCAGAGACATCACGATGCCATTTGAAAAAGCGGATGAAAGCCACCAGCCATCGCCGCGCGCGGGCAATACAAATGTACCGGCAGGAGTTCCATTTACCTCCACAGCCCTTAAAGCACAAGCTTCACCAGCTTCAATGGCACCGTTGCCGTTGGCATAGCACAACCGAGCAACATACTGCGCCGACGCAGGGAGTGTGAATACAAATTCTATGCGGGGGTTTTCAACGGGTGTACTCTCTACATACCTGAACGAGGGGCGCCAATCGCGTATATGTGTCGTGCCTCCGGGTGCAAAATCCTCAGCCTGAAGAGTGCGTACACTTCCGCCAGGATAATAGTAATGCGGAGCGGAACAGAAGCCTTCGACCTTGCCATTTGACACCGGAATAACGCATGCTTCAACAAGCCCGTTATCAGAAGATGGCAGATGGAACTCAAGAGAATCAAGCTTTGAGTGGAAATAGCCTTCGGTGTACAGCAAATAATTCACATTTGCAGGCGGAACCGGAACTTTGCCTATGCGTGGAGTGAGCCATTCTATTTCAGGCACAGGGGGAGCCCAAACCTGCGATGCAACAGGGAGCGGGGGATTTTTCAATTTATTCCCCGCCATGTTAATAGTTACAATATGTTTCCCGGTCAGCGAAGCATCAATCCTATATGACGGTTGTGATTTTCCATCTATAGCGAAACGCTCTATTTTATTGCCGCACCCTTTTACCACAATATTGTATTCTGCGTTGCGGTATTTGAAATTCCTGATTTCAAAACCATCCTTTAGATATTCAGGGACGACAGGAGCAAATTCCATAGCATCGCCGGTGAGTCTTATTCCGGCAAATCCACGCAAAACGCATGTTGCCGCCCCAACAGGCGCAATTGAATCGCTCACTTCGCCGAATGAACGGGCGAGGAGATTAGCCAAGGCTGCTGACAGCACGGTTTCATTGCCACGATGCGCGGCAGCGAGCGCCCACAAGGTTTGAATCCTCGGGTCTGCCTGCACTATGCTCATCAGCGGGGAGCCTGCCGGAGAAGGATAAAAACGAGGCATGCCGTATGCGAGCCACGGAGTTGAGCCAAGTATCTTGTCTGACATTTCCGGGATAGGCACATCGCTCAGGACAGCAAGTGGCTGCGCTGCATTATCCGCCATTCTTGCGGCTACAGGATAAACACCGGCATAAAGAAAGCGGCTGTACTGCCCGACATCGGGTTGCCAGAGGTTAACGTTTATATCATGAGCCAGTTGCCGAGCCCGTTCACGCCATTGTGCCGAATCAGGAATTTCAAGCTGTGAGTATATAGCGGCAAGTGCCTTATATGCTCCGGCAGTTGCAACATTTCCCATCAGAGTCATCCGCTCGAAGCGTTCCATCTCATTCATCCATCGGGGTAGATAGTCATTTGCTCCGAAACTTATTGACGGGGCACCCTGAATGAGACCGGTCGCTGAATTATATCCAACAGCATGCTCCATGTTCAGAGTACGTGCCCCAACCTCCGCCACATATCCAGCCATACCGGGACTTCCGGAAGCTAAAGCGGTTTCAGCCGCAGCGATTACCCAAAATCCCCTGCCAGTATATGCCGGGGAATTTCCAACCACAACTGAATCAATTACCTGAGCACGCAAAAAGTCCTCGCACCTTTTTGGGTTGAGAAGGGAAAGTATGTGCGCCACATCCATTTCATTCGGTGCCACTGTATCGGCAAGCATATTGCCGCACACCTGCATGCCCCTGCTGAAAGCGGCGTCAAGCAGAGGAAGCCTGGAGGTGAGCACCGGAAAACCATGTGGATGAAGCACGCACCATGTATCCTTGCCTACAACGATAGTTTTGGAATCCGGCGCCTTTACAGACAGATGCCCGGAGATTGCCGCCGAATCGCTGCTGACAGTGATTCGGTTGCCGGCAAAAATCACATTTGAATCATTTTTTTCGCCCGAACATGAAAATACGGTTGTGGCGCCCGCAAACGCGAGTGCCACAGCCGGAATTATATGTTTGATTGCTTTTTTTATGTTCACTATGCTCCCGGAGGGAAATCCGCCGGTAATTTATTTGTCCTCTGTTCCACCGGTACGTTCAAGCACAGCCGCGTCAAGGCTTGCTATTGCAGCGATATTCACAATGTCACGCACAGGCGAGAACACGCTTGCAAAGTGGACAGGCTTGTTAAGACCCATCTGGATAGGACCGACGGCATCGCCGAGACCCATTTCGAGCATCACGCGGTAAGCGGTGCTGGCACTTGCAAGGTTCGGGAATATAAGGGCATTCACATCTTTGCCTTTCAACTTGGTGAACGGGAAGACACGGTCGCGCAACTCGGCATTGAGCGCGTAGTTGATAGTCATTTCTCCATCAATTGCCAGGTCGGGATAGAGTTCCTGCATATGCTTGACAGCGTCCTCGACTTTCTTGCACTCCTTGTCGGCTGCAGAACCGAAGTTGCCGTATGACACCATAGCCATGACAGGAGTTTCAGCAAAGTATTCAACTGCATTTCTTGTGAGGCGGGCAATGTCGGTGAGCGTGTCGGTATCGGGATTCTTGTTCACCTGGGTATCGGAGATGAAGAATGTGCCGCGCTTTGTAGTAATGACGTGGAGAGTAGCGAAATGGTTGTAGCTCGGACGGATTCCAACTACCTCTTCGGCTATATTGCCTATGCCGTGTGCGCCTGAGTATGTTCCGCCGAGGAATGCATCAGCATCGCCCTCCTCAACCATCATCATGCCGAAGTAATTTCGGTCAAACATTTTCTCCTGTGCTTCAGGGAAGGTTACGCCCTGACGCTGGCGCTTGGAAGCAAGACGCTCAGCATAGCGCTGGCGGCGGGGAGCCTCGCGGTCATGGCGCAGGTTGATGATTTCGATTCCGTCAAGGCTGAGCCCGAGGCGGTCAGCACGCTTCTGAATCATCTCCTCGTTGCCAAGCAAAACAGGAACATAAACGCCCTCTTTTGCTCCCATGACAGCAGCACGGAGCATATTGTCGGTATTTGCTTCGCCGAACACAACTCTCTTCGGGTGCTCTTTTGCCTTGTCGTATATGCGGCGCAGGAATTTCTTGTCATAACCCATCAGCTTGCGGAGCCTTTCTTCGTAAGCGTCCCAGTCAGTGATAGGTCTCTCGGCAACTCCGCTCTCCATTGCTCCTCTCGCCACTGCGGGTGCCACCCATGTGAGCAAGCGGGGGTCAAGCGGCTTGGGAAGTATGTAATCGCGTCCAAATTCAAGGCGGTTCATATTGTAAGCGGCATTGACAACCGGGGGAACAGGCTCTTTTGCAAGCTGCGCGATAGCCCTCACTGCGGCAAGCTTCATCTCCTCATTGATGGTGGTTGCGCCAGAATCAAGAGCGCCCCTGAAAATGTAGGGGAAACCAAGCACATTATTAATCTGGTTGGGATAATCGCTTCTGCCTGTAGCAAAAATAAGGTCGGGGCGAGATGCCATTGCCTTGTCGTAGGAAATTTCAGGATCAGGATTTGCAAGCGCGAAAACAATCGGCTTCTCAGCCATTGACTGCACCATTTCGGTAGTAACGACATCCTTCACAGACAGCCCGAGGAACACATCCGCCCCTTCCATTGCTTCTGCAAGGGTTGTAATTGGACGGGAGGTTGCAAACTCGGCTTTCTGTGAATTAATGTCTGTGCGGGTTGTGGTGATAACGCCCTTGCTGTCGCACATGACAACATTTTCTTTTTTCACGCCGAGGGCTATATAGAGCTTGGTGCATGAAACGGCTGCCGCGCCAGCACCGTTCACAACGAGTTTTATCTCGTCAATTTTCTTTCCCTGGATTTCAAGCGCATTGAGAAGCCCGGCAGCAGAAATGATTGCTGTGCCGTGCTGGTCATCATGCATCACAGGAATGTCGCACTCCGCTTTGAGGCGAGTTTCAATCTCAAAACATTCCGGAGCCTTTATGTCCTCAAGGTTGATGCCGCCGAAAGTTGGGGCGATTGCCTTGACAATGGAGATGAATTTCTCCGGGTCCTTTTCATTTACCTCGATATCGAAGCAGTCGATGCCTGCAAATATTTTAAAGAGGAGCGCCTTGCCCTCCATCACCGGTTTTCCGGCAAGTGCGCCTATATCCCCGAGCCCGAGCACCGCAGTGCCGTTTGAAATCACAGCAACAAGGTTGCCTTTGTTGGTGTACTCATAAACATCTTTGGGATTAGCTTCAATCTCCTTGCACGGAAATGCCACACCGGGCGAATATGCAAGCGCAAGGTCATGCTGGGTTGAGTAGGGTACGGTAGGGATTACTTCTATCTTGCCGGGTTTTCCCTGGCGGTGATATTCAAGTGCCGCTTCTTTGGTTACTGTTGACATTATGATAGTATTTAAATTTATTTTGCACTGGGCATGAAAGCGGAGTGAAACCTCCGATATAATAAACGCTCGATGTACGGTAAAATGTTTAGTGCCGCCTTCAGTCAAATGTCCAATGGCAAAAGTAATAAAAAAATAAGTAAAAATTCACCTTATATTATTAACTTTGCGTTTGCCGCGGGTAAGCGCGACAACTGTAAAAATTCAACTACCAATTAATCAATAAATTCCATGGCAGAACTGGAAATAGCGGAAGTGTTCAACGCCGCTAAAGTGCTCAAAGACGTGGCGCGCCATCCGCGCCTTATAGGTGTTACAAAAATCAATCCGGAAGCGCAGGTTTACCTTAAGCCGGAAAATCTCCAGCATACCGGCGCATTCAAGCTCCGTGGTGCTTACTACAAGATTTCGCAGCTTTCCCCCGAAGAGAAAGAGAAGGGCGTAATCGCTTGCTCAGCAGGCAACCATGCGCAGGGTGTTGCGCTGAGTGCAACAGCAAACGGCATCAAATCACTTATTTGCCTTCCCGCCGGCGCTCCTATCTCCAAGGTAGAGGCAACCAAGGCATTGGGCGCTGAAGTGTGCATGGTTCCGGGTGTGTATGACGATGCATACGCAAAGGCTGTCGAGCTCCAGAAAGAGCATGGCTACACTTTCGTACATCCGTTCAATGACCCGCTCGTGATTGCGGGTCAGGGCACCATCGGTCTTGAAATCCTCGAAGAGATGCCCGATGTAGAGGCTGTCATTGTTCCGGTTGGCGGCGGCGGTCTTATTGCCGGCGTTGCTTTCGCCATCAAGACCCTGAAACCTGACGTGAAAGTTTACGGCGTTCAGGCAGAGGGGGCTCCTTCAATGGTAAAGAGCATCAAGGACAACGAAAGGGTGCATCTTGACAGCGTAAGCACTATTGCAGACGGCATCGCGGTAAAAGAGCCGGGCGACCTTACATACGAGCTTTGCAAAAAGTATGTTGATGACGTAGTGACTGTAAGCGATGACGAAATCGCAGCTGCAATCCTGAAGCTTATCGAGCAGCAGAAACTGGTTGCCGAAGGCGCGGGCGCTGTTTCTGTAGCAGCGGCAATGTTTGACAAGCTTCCTATCAAGGGCAAAAAGGTTGTTTGCCTCGTGAGCGGCGGCAACATTGATGTCACCAGCCTTAACCGCGTAATCACCCGCGGACTTGTGAAGAGCGGACGCGACTGCACAGTGAGCATCAACCTGAGCGACAAGCCGGGTCAGCTCTCAAAGGTGTGCAGCGTCCTGGGCGACCTTGGCGCAAACATCCTCAGCGTGCAGCATGAGCGCAATTCATCCAACACCCAGATTAACGGATGTACTCTCCGCGTGGAGATGGAAACCCGCAACAACAAGCATATCTCAGAAATCAAGAAGGGTCTGAGGGATGCGGGCTTTGACGTTGTGCATTAAAAAGATATTCCCTGAATATTATCCAAGAGGCGAGGAGCTTTCCCCGCCTCTTCTTTTTATGCCTCCCGGTTGGGGCGCAAGCATAGAAAAACAGAGCGGGCAACCCTGGTGGATCGCCCGCAAGTGTTATTGAAACTCTGAACGGAAATTATTCAGCAGAGAGTTTTTCCTTGAGCTGTGCAAGTGCGTCGAGGTCGCCGAGAGTGGTTTTCTCAATGGGGGTAGAGATAGCCGGTGTCTCTTCAGCGCGCTTAGCGGCACGTTTAGCCTTGCGTGCTTCTGTGCGCTCTGCCTTAGCTTCATCTTCAAAGATGCGGCTGTGGCTGAGGATGATGCGCTTGCTGTCCTTATTAAATTCGATAACCTTGAAGTTGAGTTTTTCGTCAACCTGAGCCTGGGTGCCGTCCTCTTTAACGAGGTGCTTGGGAGTTGCGAAACCTTCAACACCGTAAGGAAGAGCAACAACAGCACCTTTTTCTACCATTTCGGTGATGGTGCCTTCGTGAACAGAACCTACAGTGAATACTGTTTCAAATACGTCCCAGGGATTTTCCTCAAGCTGCTTGTGACCGAGTGAAAGGCGACGCTGCTCTTTGTCGATTTCAAGAACCTGAACATCGATTTCAGCACCGATCTGGGTGAATTCGCTGGGGTGTTTAACTTTCTTGGTCCAGCTGAGGTCGCTGATGTGGATGAGACCGTCAACACCTTCTTCGATTTCAACGAATACGCCGAAGTTTGTGAAGTTGCGCACTTTTGCAGTGTGCTTGCTGCCGAGAGGATATTTGGTTTCGATATTTTCCCAAGGATCGTTCTTGAGCTGCTTGATGCCGAGGCTCATCTTGCGGTCGTCGCGGTCGAGGTTGAGCACAACAGCTTCAACTTCGTCACCAACCTTCATGAAGTCCTGAGCGCTGCGGAGGTGCTGGCTCCAAGACATCTCGCTTACGTGGATAAGACCTTCAACACCGGGAGCGATTTCAACGAATGCGCCGTAGTCAGTCATAACGACAACTTTGCCTTTCACCTTGTCGCCAACCTTGAGCTCTGCATCGAGAGCATCCCAGGGATGGGGAAGGAGCTGCTTGAGACCGAGGGCGATGCGCTTCTTCTCGTCGTCGAAGTCGAGGATAACGACATTGAGCTTCTGGTCGAGCTGAACAACTTCTTCGGGGTGGTTCACGCGGCCCCAAGAGAGGTCTGTGATGTGGATAAGACCGTCAACGCCACCGAGGTCGATGAATACGCCGTAGCTGGTGATGTTCTTGACAGTGCCTTCGAGCACCTGACCTTTTTCGAGCTTAGCGATGATTTCACGCTTCTGCTGCTCGAGTTCAGCTTCGATGAGTGCTTTGTGTGAAACAACCACGTTCTTGAATTCCTGGTTGATTTTAACGACCTTGAATTCCATGGTCTTGCCTACGAAGATATCGTAGTCGCGGATAGGACGGACGTCGATCTGTGAGCCGGGGAGGAATGCCTCGATACCGAACACGTCGACAATCATGCCGCCTTTTGTACGGCATTTGATGTAACCCTTGATGATTTCGTCTTTTTCAAGAGCTTCATTGATGCGCTCCCAAGAGCGAGCTGCGCGAGCCTTGCGGTGAGAGAGGATGAGCTGTCCTTTCTTATCCTCCTGGTTTTCGATGAACACCTCTACAGTGTCGCCAACCTTGAGGTCGGGATTGTAACGGAATTCATTCATGGGGATGATACCATCACTCTTATAGCCGATATTAACTACCGCCTCGCGCTTGTTAAGAGCGATGATTGTGCCTTCGATCACCTCTTTGTCCTTGACGGTGTTGAGTGACTCGTCATAGGTTTTGGTGAGTTCTTCGCGAGTTTTGTCGCGCTTGGTGTCGCCTTTTTCATAGGCTTCCCAGTCGAAATCCTCAACCGGGCTGTTTTTTACTTCTTCAGTCATTTAAATGGTTAATAATAAGAATTTTGTTTACTTAATAAGTTAGACTTTATATTGTTTTTACTTATTGCGGTGCAAAGGTAGTGATATTTTCATGCGTGCGCAAATATCCGCCTACAAATCTCGCGCTTTTTAGTTGATTGCAAGCAGATTTTCATTATACGGCGCAATGTGCCGGGGCGCGCCCAGGATGGCGGGAAGCCCGCGCGGCATCAATGCAAGGCAAAAAGCAGCTCCCCCTTCCGCTGCAGCCGCATACGGAAGAGGGAGCATGATGGCACGCCGATGGCGTTTGTCAATCAAAGCCTGACTTTTACAGTCTTGCCGGCGAGGCGGACAATGTATATGCCTCGTGGAAGCCCGGAAATCCTGCCTTCATTGCTGACAGCTACGCGAACACCTGAAATATTGAATACCTCAGCTGTACCGTCGCCGTCAATCACTATTTCACCATTTTCTATATGCACCGGATTCTTGCTATCGCCATCTACATTGTCAATTCCGGAAGGCTTCGCAACCACAGTTATCGTGCAAGTTGCTGTGAGCCCGTTTGCTGTAGTAGCGGTTATTGTTGCCGTGCCCGGTTTGATCGCTGCAACCAAGCCGCTTGCGCTAACGGTTGCTACAGATTCATCGCTTGATGTCCATGTGACAGTCTTGTCGGTGGCATCGTCCGGAGCTATTGTTGCTGTAAGCTGCTTAGTATCGCCTTCGGTTATCTCCGCAGTTGCGGCATCAAGAGTTATTCCCGTGGGCTGCACGGTTCCGGTTGTCACGACCTCTACATCGAATTCAAGCACGGGACCGTCCGCATATAGCGTTTCAGCAATAATCTTGCATGAGGCGCCCGCGCGGCTAAGCATGTCATTCACGTTTACATGGAAGGTTACGAGACCGTTTTCGTCAACAGTAGCTATCTCGGGATTTGTAGAGCGCCAGAACACATAAGGCAGGGTCACATTGTCAGGCCAAATCCTTGCTTCAAGCTGTACCTGCTCGTCCGGTTCGCCTTTGATTACCTTATCATTGTTGCCTTCAAGCTTCTCAGGCACGATCATCACATAACTGTCAAAGCGGTCCCAGCATGTGAGGGCATCGTAATACTTCTGTGCAGTTCCTTCGCCCTGAACATAGAGCTTGCCGGTATAGTTGCTGAAAGTATTGTTGGGTGCAGTTGGCGGCTCCTGCGCAGTAATGCTCACTGTAGCAGCAGGCGCTCCGTTGAATGCCTTTTCGCCTATGGTCTTGACGCTATGACCCATTATAATGGATTTCAGCTTTGTGTCGCCATCAAAAGCCGAAACACCGATAGATTCAACGGACGGCGGAACAATCACCTCCTCAAGAGCAGTGCAACCACTGAAAGCGTTATCGCCGATCTCCTTGAGACCTGTACCGAGTTTCACGGTTTTAAGTTTCGTCAGTCCGCTGAACTTATTCGCCGGAACTGTTGTAATAGGATTTCCAATTGTAAGGGATACAAGGGAATCGACATTAAAAGTCAGGGATTCCCAGGGTCGACCCCATGAAAGAGATGAGATATTTCTTACAGCAGAAAAGTCGAACTCAATAGGAGAATCTCCATCCATAACGGTAAGATTTTTTACCGAAGACAGTCCCCCGAAGTCGACAAACGTTACTGATGGCGGTAGTGTAATAGATGAGACATTTGTTGCTGCAAAAGCGTTATGACCTATGCTCTTAAGACCTTCCGGAAGTTTAACTTCAGATAAACTATCGCAATAAAAGAATGCCATTCGTTTTATTTCAGTTATACTTTCAGGAACAGTTACTGATTTTACTAGTTTCCCATTAAGCTTCAACACACGAGTACCATACAATGGTGTTGTAAAAAAAGAATTAGCCTGACCGGTAAAATCAATTTTGAGCCATGAGTCAACATCAGAGATATTTACTTCAGAGAATTTACGCTTAAAAAATGCGTTATCACATATAGTTTCTACTGTAGAGGGAATATATATTGGAGATTTTGACGATATAATATCCTCTTTATCGAAATATGAATGTTCCGATTCATTAGTATATGGACTAAATGCATATGACCCTATGTATTTTAATCCTTCGTTCAGTGTTATGTTCATAAGATTAAGGCAACCTCTGAACGCATAATCACCGATTTTCTCAACCGTAGAGGGTATTGAGAGACTGGTAAGAGAAGTGCAACCGCTGAACGCATAATCATCGATTGTTTTTACGGAGTTAGAAATTTTGATAGACTTAAGACTGGTACAGTCGCTGAAAGCTTCGTAACTGATTGCTTCAACAGCATTTCCTATCACAGCTGAAGTCATGGCTCTGCAACGGTAGAAAGCACTGCTGCCGATTGTAGTTACAGAGCCGGGAATTTCTATAGCTGTCATGCTGGTACAACCGGAGAAAGCACTGCTGCCGATTGTAGTTACAGAGCCAGGAATTTCTATAGCTGTCATACTGGTACAACCGGAGAAAGCAAAGTTATCGATTTCCTTCAGAGTTGCAGGAAGATTTATTTCTTTCAAAGCCTGACAACCATTAAAAGCATTCTTGCCAATTAATTCAATAATTGAACGTGAGTTTATGTTTACTGATTGAAGCTGCTTACAATCCTTGAAAGCGCCCTCGCCGATGGCTATCACATAGTATCTCACGGGATTATCGGGATCACTGGTGTCTGTGAACTTCTCCGGTATAGAAACAGAAGTTAATTCAGAGTAATTCCCGGAAATAACCACTGCTTTCGGTTTTTCAGGATTCTTAATGAGCAAGTAATTCAGAACCCCGTCATTATAAGTTGAGATGGAAGTTCCTTCAACTTGTATATTTTTAAACTTTTTCCAGTCTGAAGCCCAATAATCAGCTATTGCTTTGTTATCATCGGGAATATCGACCATAGCGTCATTATAAGCAGATTCACTAAAAGAATCCAATATTTCGGGGGGAATATTTCAAGATGTCAAGAAAGAGCGTCAAGTAAACGCTATCTTATGTCTACAACTCCCGCCCACAAAATCCCAATCGAGACCTCTGCGGGTAGAATCGTATCGCAAAAGTAGCTAATTTTTTGAAGATTACAAATATCCGCGCGCAACAAGGGCGCTTTTGCGGTGTTGGTCCGCGTGGGTAAGGGCGGTAACGCGAAGAGAGCTTCAGGACAAGACGTAGCTTATGCTTTGGTTTGGGTGACTTTGATTTGAGTGACTTTGCCTTGCGCCGTCTTCCGGAGCTTGAAAAAGTTTTGTGTGCTGCTATTGGCTTTACCTTGGACTGATCGCGGTTTTCGTCGGGATGCCGGCTCAGTTGACCTTCAATATTCATACTGTCCTGGCTGTGGACTACGTCCGAGCCCATGTGGGGAGCCTGTGCAGCAGCTGCATTATCGCTTTCCGGTTTTGGTGTGGCTTGGTCTTCCTCAATCTCCGCCTTTATAAATTCAAAAGCTATCGCCTCGGGAATATCAAGGTTGACGGGGATGGTGCCGGAATCCAAAAATTCCATGATGGCATCCATCACGTTGTGGCGGATTGTGGCGGGAAATTTCTTGAGAATCCTGTACCACTTTAGTTTGAAGTTGATATTTTCCATAGGTGTGTTATAAAGTATTAGTTGGTGATTGTGCTGCAAAGGTAATAGCTATTTTGTAATAATGCAAATGTTTGTTGAGTTTTTTTTGGATAATATCGCCTCTCCTTACCCGGCACGCAAGCGTACCGGGCTAACAAAATCCTGTCCCTCCGGGACAGTGCCTAGAGGACAAAACTATCATTTTCCGCGGGTTGCGGTCGCATCCGCTCCCTT
>DAAJ01000079.1:0-19702 GCA_001701115.1 Bacteroidales bacterium GP2 | reverse complement strand
CTACTCTCTGTGTGCGCTCTCCGGCGCACATTACCAACGCTGCTCCATGCGGAGCTACATGGCTGGCGTGCTTTGCAGGGGTCAGAGGATTTTGATGTCGGGATTTACGAAGTAGAGGCTGGTAGTTGAGCGGGTGACTGCGGTGTATAGCCAGCGATAGAAGTCGAGCCCCCTTGCTTCGGGAGCAATATAACCCATGTCCACAAACACGGAGTGCCACTGCCCTCCCTGTGCTTTATGGCAGGTGACGGCATAGGCGTATTTTACCTGGAGGGCATTGAAATACGGGTCGCGCTTGAGTATTTTCATCCTTGCGTGCATGGGGGTGTCGTATGTGAATATCTCGGGGTCGGTAAGCACTGACTGGTAAAGGAATGCGGCTTTGTCTGCGGGGAGTGCGGGCGTGTCGGAGGTGAGCGAGTCAAGCATTATCTTGCAGTCGAGGTCTATTTCCCTGTCCGGAAGGGTAATCCTCACATCAGCGAACCGCAAGCCGTATTTTGTTTCTATGCCGTAGATATGGCTCACCACTGCAATGTCTCCGTTGGCAATGAAATCAAGCCCTTTGACTTTTGCGCTCCACAGGTAATTGTTTTTCGCAACAAGGAGTCGCTCATCCACGCATAGCTCTTCTTCCCTGCCAAGTATATTTGCACGGATTGCGAGGTTGAATGCGGTGGCGCGTTTATTGGATCGGGTGATGAGTATAGTGTTTTCCAGCCCCGGCTCGGCATAGGCGCTTTCGATCAGGTCGGAGAGCTCCTCGCCGGGCACTATCTTGACATCCTGAAAGCCTTTTATGCGGAGCTGCGGCTCAGGTAGTTCCGGCAAAAGCATCGCTTTCCTGAGCCATGTGGCATTGTAGAGTATGCCGGAGCGTGAGCCTTGCCTCACCACTTCGGTCATAACCGCTTTTGACACCCTCAGCCCGTAGGAGCGCAGGACGGCGACATTCATCGCCGGTGATTCGCTGGTGCCAACCGGAGGGAGCTGCGCTGTGTCGCCCAGCAGAATCATGCGGCAGTTGATTCCTGAGTAGACATATTGTATGAGGTCTTCAAGGAGGTTGCCGGAGCCTTCTGATCCGGCGCCAATCATGGATGCCTCGTCAACAATAAAAACCGCATCGGCAAGGGTATTTTCCGCAACCGATCCAAATTCGTAGATATTCGCGGGATTTGCCTGCCGGTAAATGCGCCGATGGATAGTGGAAGCGGGATAGCGCGCAAAGGCGCCGAAGACTTTTGCCGCCCTGCCTGTGGGAGCAAGCAGGACAACAGGAATGCGGCATTCGCGCAACGCCCTGACGAGCGCGCCTGTAACCGATGTCTTGCCTGTGCCGGCATAGCCGATGAGAAGAAAGGCGGAGTCGCCCGGAGTTTCAACCGAGCAAAACCGTGCCAGTGCAGCTATGAGCTCCACTTGCTGGTCATTTGGCACATAGGGCAGATTGAGGTATATCCTTTCGGCAAATTCCATTGCGTCCATAGCACAAATTTAGCACTAAGAGGTGAATAAACAAAACAGACCGTCAACTCTCGCGAGTTAACGGTCTGAAAAATAAAAATTGTTAAAAATGTAACTTCTTTAGTCTTGATTTAGATTGACACGTTTGAACTCAACCACTGCAAGACCCTTTGATGCGCCCTCAAGATATTTGGCGATTGTGAGTGTGCCGTCCTTAACGAATTCCTGCTCCATGAGCACAGATTCTTTGTAGAACTTGTTGACACGACCGTTAGCAATCTGCTCAATCATCTGAGCGGGAAGGTTAGCAGCCTTAGCGGCAGCAGCCTCCTTCATGATAGCGCGACCTTTTTCAGCCTCTTCGGGAGTAATCCAGCCCTTGGACATATTGCTTTCAATATGGTCCTCGGAGTCGAAGTGGTTGGGGTTGAGACCTGCTTTCTTAAGAGCAGCCTCAACAGCTTTTCTGATCTGCTCCTCTTTGGTTTTTTCGATAGCGACGTTTCTTTCGCTCTCAACAACCGCAGCGGGAACGGTTTCGATAGAAACAGCTACGGGGTTCATTGAAGCAACCTGCATTGCTACATCACGACCAACCTGGTAGTCAACGCCTTCCTGGTTGAATCCCACGATAGTAGCGAGCTTGTTGCCCTGGTGGTTGTATGAAGTGGTTGAAGGTGCCTCAATCCATTCGTATGCGCTGATTTCCATCTTCTCACCGGTCTTGCCAGATTCCTCAACAACGAGGTCCTGGATTGTCTGACCGTTGATGGTGATAGCCTTGAGTTCGTCGAGGCTCTTAACCTTAGACTCCATAGCGGCGTCAAGGATTTTCTTGGTGAGGTCAACGAAACCTGCGTTCTTTGCAACGAAGTCTGTTTCGCAGTTGAGTGCAACCACAGCAGCGAAGTTGCCTTCGTTTTTAGCGAGCACGCAGCCTTCAGAAGCCTGCCTGTCCTCACGCTTAGCGGCAACAGCCTGACCTTTTTTGCGGAGGATTTCAACAGCAGCCTCGATATCGCCGTCAGTTTCGGCGAGAGCTTTTTTGCAGTCCATCAGGCCAGCGCTTGTAAGGTGGCGCAGCTTGGTGATTTCTGCCATTGTTACTGCCATATTCAGTAAAATTTATTGCGTTATTAAAATGGGATTAAATGCTCACTCAGCAGCGGGTGCTTCCTCAGCGGCGGGTGCCTCTTCAGCAGGAGCCTCTTCGTTGCGTGCGCCACGGCTAACGCGACGACGCTCTCTGCGGGGTGCTCCTTCGCCGTTTTCGCCGGCAGCCTGAGAGTCCACTTTTTCAACTTTACGCTCTTCGAGACCTTCAGCCATAGCGCCGCAAACAGTGTCGAGGATAAGCTCGATGCTCTTTGATGCGTCATCGTTAGCGGGGATAACGAAGTCAACGTCGTTGGGGTTTGAGTTGGTGTCAACCATAGCGAACACGGGGATACCGAGACGGTTTGCCTCAGCTACCGCGATGCGCTCTTTGAGCACGTCAACAACAAAGAGTGCTGAGGGAAGGCGGTTGAGGTCGGCGATAGAGCCGAGTGTCTTTTCGAGTTTAGCTCTCTGGCGTGTGATCTGGAGTTTCTCGCGCTTAGAGAGGTTGTCGAAAGTGCCGTCCTTAGTCATCTTGTCGATGGCGGTCATTTTCTTGACAGCCTTGCGGATTGTGGGGAAGTTGGTGAGCATGCCGCCGGGCCAACGCTCGATAACATAGGGCATGCCTATAGCCTGAGCCTTGTCGGCAACAACTTGTTTGGCCTGTTTCTTTGTAGCAACGAAGAGCACTTTCTTGCCGCTCTTGGCAATGCTCTTGAGTGCGTTTGCAGCCTCATCCAGCTTGGCAGCTGTTTTGTAGAGGTCTATGATGTGGATACCGTTGCGCTCCATGAAGATATAGGGCGCCATTGCAGGATTCCATTTTCTTTTGAGGTGACCGAAATGGCAACCTGCTTCTAAAAGTTGGTCAAAATTAGGTGTTGACATTTTTAAATTTGTTTGTTTACGTTCTTTTGAATTCAATCGCACAGTAGGGATTTTTCCATCTGCGGGATTTAGATTCTAAACACTTTTGCTTTTATCTGGTCAAGCAGCGCAAAGATTAACGCTTAGAGAACTGGAAGCGCTTGCGTGCTTTGGGCTGACCGGGCTTTTTACGCTCAACAGCGCGGGGGTCACGGGTCATGAAGCCTTCCTTGCGGAGAGCGCTCTTGTCATCAGGATTGATTTTAACGAGTGCGCGTGCAATAGCAAGGCGGAGTGCTTCAGCCTGTCCTTTGTAGCCGCCACCGTCAAGATTGACGTGGATGTTGTACTTTTCAGCAACATCAAGGAGGCTCAGGGGCTGCTTAACGATGTACTGGAGGATTGATGAGGGGAAATAAACCTCGAGCGGACGACGGTTGATAGTGATGGTGCCGTTGCCTTCCTTGAGGATTACGCGAGCCACAGCTGCTTTGCGGCGACCTACTGCATTTACTGGTTCCATTCTGTAGGCTTATTTAAGTTTGTTAATGTCGATAACTTTGGGGTTCTGAGCTTCATGGGGATGCTCGGGACCGTTATAAACGTGCATATTCTCAATAATGCGGCGACCAAGGCGGTTTTTAGGAAGCATGCCTTTCATAACCTTGATGAACAAGGGGTTGTAGCCGGGTTTGAGATGTTTGTTCTGAGCTTTCTTCATGAGCACCTCGGGAGTGGTGGAACGCTGTCCGCCGGGGTAGCCGGTGTAAGAAAGGTAAATACGGTCAGTCATTTTCTTGCCGGTAAGACGCACTTTGTCGGCATTGATAATGATGACATTGTCGCCACACTCAATGTTGGGCGAGAAGCAAGGCTTGTACTTGCCGCGGAGAATCTTGGCGACTTTAGCGCAAAGACGACCAAGAACCTGGTCGGTGGCATCGATAACCACCCACTCGCGGTCAACGCTCTGCGCGTTGGGAGTTTCTGTTCTGTAGCTTAAAGTATCCACTTTTTAAATTGTTAATTAATAGGTTTTTAACTGGGACAAACATACGACGCAGACAGGCCAATGACCGCGCCGCAGAAGCCCCGATGATTACTTTTCGGGCATAATCGGCTGCAAAGGTAGTGATTTTTCGCGGTTTACGCAATACAGGCGCAACCGTTTTTCCGGAAATTCATAATATTACGCGGGCTGAGAGGGCAATTAGCCCAAGCAGGGCTTTGGCGTAGGTCACTCTTTGCCGTCCGCGTCCCCAACAGCGTTATCCTCTTTCCTCTTAGGCAATGTAAACAGGGAAATCACTCCGTATATCAGGAAAAGTATGCCTATAAGGAGATTTTGAGCGCCACTGTAGGCAAGCTCCCTGCCGGGAACCACACCAGCATTGCAGAGCACCTGGTAGCCACCGAGAAGTATCGCAGCTATGGCGATTGCAATTGAAACACCCTTTCTGTTATCTTTCTTCATAACGCGAAAATAGCCAATTTCCACCAAACTGCAAAACAGCGGCGCATATTCCGGAATGAACAAACGCGCCATAGCACACCTTATATATTATATATACGCTTTCTTGACCAACGGTTTTTTGACCGGTCATCACATTACACATAGCAAATCAAAAATTACAAACATGAATAAAGGACTGACGGCACTTGCCCTTGGCACCTTTGCCTTGGGCATTGCAGAATTTCTTATGATGGGCATCCTCAGCAATATCGCCGAGTCTATGCACATAAGCGTGACAGATGCCGGACATTTCATATCGGCATACGCTACCGGAGTATGTGTAGGTGCGCCCGCGCTCCTTTTCGCCCGCAAGCTTCCGCTGAAACGGCTGATGATGATTCTTGCCGGAGTTATTGCCGCCGGCAACCTATGCGCCGCGCTTGCTCCAGGATACTGGACATTCATGGCGGCACGTTTCATATCAGGACTGCCGCATGGAGCATATTTCGGCGTAGGCGCGATTGTGGCGAGGAAACTCGCTGCGCCCGGCAAAGAGGTAAGCGCAGTGTCTATAATGATTGCCGGAATGACAATAGCAACCCTGCTGGGAGTACCCGGCGGCACATTCATCGCGAACAATTTCCATTGGCGCACCGCATTCTTCATCGTTGCGGGAGCCGGGCTGTGCACCCTTGCCGCAATACGGTTCTGGGTCCGCGATGTCGGTAGCCTGCCGGACCAGGGATTCAAAGGACAGTTCAAATTCCTCACCACCTTGCCGCCGTGGCTGATTTTCGGCGGAGTGCTTGCCGGGCAGATAGGCATATATTGCTGGTATAGCTACATCGACCCGATGCTTACCGACGCGAGCGGCTTTCAGGCATCCTCCCTGCCCTGGCTGATGGCAATAGCGGGATTCGGAATGTTTGCCGGCAACCTTATCTCCGGACGGCTCAGCGACCGGTTCAAGCCGAGCGCAGTTGCCGCATGGGTCATGGCATCCGCAATACCGGTGCTGATCCTGTTTTACCTGTTCGCATCAATCCAGATTGTTGCCATAGTCTTGCTTGTTTTCGGCACAGCGGCGCTATTTGGCTCAGGCAGCCCGCTCCAGTCATCGATAGTCGGCTATTCAAAAGGCGGCGAGATGCTTGGAGCAGCCTGCATACAAGTGGCATACAATGCCGGCAACGCCATAGCGGCTTACATCGGAGGCAAAGCCATCAGTGCAGGAATGGGCATCACATCGCCGGCACTTATCGGAGTTCCTATTATAATAATAGGTGTGGTGCTCCTTGTCATCCTGTACCGCAGGAACGAGCGCCCCGGAGCGGTGCACCGCCCGTATGGTTCATAAAAAAATCAGGACAACTCCGCAATGGAGTTGCCCTGACAATGAGTTGAGTCGCTTATACCGCGCGATTATGCTTCGGCGGGAGCCACATTGATAAAGCGGCGTCCGTTCTTGCCGGTTGAAAACACAACCACGCCGTCGATAAGAGCGTAAATTGTGTGGTCCTTGCCCATGCCGACATTCAAACCGGGATGGTGCACTGTGCCACGCTGGCGTTTGATGATGCTGCCTGCCTTGGCGTTCTGACCACCAAAAATCTTAACACCGAGTCGTTTGCTTTCTGACTCACGGCCGTTCTTTGAACTACCTACACCTTTCTTATGTGCCATTTCTTTAAGATTTTAGAGGATTAAGCAACAACTTCTTTAATTAACACCTTGGAGAAATACTGGCGGTGACCGTTTTTACGGCGATAACCTTTACGACGTTTTTTCTTGAATACGATAACTTTCTCACCTTTTACAAGGGGTTCAAGAACTTCGCAAACAACTTTTGCGCCTTCAACAACAGGTGCGCCTACTTTCACTGCACCGTCTACATCAGAAAGGAGAACACGGTCGAATTCGAGCTTGTCTCCCTCCTTGGCATTCTCACCAAGGTAATGAACATACAGGAACTTCTCAGGCTCTGCCTTGAACTGCTGTCCCTGGATTTCTACAATTGCGTACATCCTATTTATAAGATTTTACGGGTTCTTCCCGCGGGCGGCGACTCCAAACACCGGATTCGCACTTAACCGGAGCCCAACGAGCAAAATTCGGCTGCAAAAGTAAGCAAATTCCTGCTAACGGCAAAGATTTATGCAACTTAATCGAAAAATATTTTTCATACGCCACGAAATTTTGCCGTCAGCACTGCAACCGGCACTGCATCAAGTTAAAAAATAAAAATTGAGGACATACCTGCCACGCTGTGCACTCGGTTAGTGAAGATTTTACTAACTTTGCACCGTCTACAGCACCTTCTGAATACTGATGACTATCACAAAGACGATAAGCGATGACAAAGTGGCTGCCGCAAAAAAAATGATTGAGGCAAGCCACCGCATTGTCATTACCTGCCATAAGACACCGGACGGTGATGCGCTTGGTTCAAGCCTCGGGCTCGCGGCTGTGCTTGCCGGCGACCATAAGATTGTCAATGTCATCACGCCTGACACTCCCCCTAAAAGCCTGAGGTTCCTGCCGGGGAACGACCATATAACAATAGCATCACGCTATCACGACCGGGCGCTACACTTGCTTAAAAGCGCCGACCTCGTTTTCTGCATGGACTACAATGCCCCGCAGAGAATAGACCGGCTTGAACCGCTGCTGATGGAGAGCACGGCGACAAGAATCATGATAGACCACCACCTTGACCCGGAGCACTTCACCGATGTGGAAATCTCCTATCCGGAGGAATCATCTACCTGCGCCCTCCTATACAGGCTTCTTTACCAGATGGGGTGGTCCGGCAAAATCCATGCCGATGCAGCAACCTGCATATACACGGGAATGCTTACGGACACTGGAAATTTCTCCTACAATTCAAACAATCCCGACCTGTACCTCATCATTGCCCGGCTTCTCACCACAGGAATAAACAAGGATGAGATATATAATACGGTGTGGAACACCAACAGCGCAAACAGGCTGCGCATCTGCGGCTACGCCATATACCGCCGGATGTTCCTGCTACCGGAGCACTCCCTCGCGCTTATAACCCTTGACCGCAACGAGCTCACCGAGTTCGACTATGTGAAAGGCGACACCGAAGGTCTTGTAAACAAGCCTTTGAGCATTCCAGGGATTATATGGAGCGTGTTTTTCCGCGAAGATGACAAGAATTTCATCAAGGTTTCAATGAGAAGCACCGGCGACTTCCCCGTAAATACAATATGCGAAAAACTGTATGGAGGAGGAGGACACTGCAACGCCGCCGGAGGAGAATTTCATGGCACTATGCCGGAGGCAGTAGCCACCCTCATTGACGCACTTCCTATATTCACCCAACTCCTCCCTGCAACAAACGAATAACATCACTTAACCAGAATATGAAAATTAGAATCGTAAATACACTCATTGCGGCGGTTGCACTTATCGCCTGCGCGGCAATGCAATCCTGCAGCGACAGGAAAAGCTATGCCCAGATGCTTGAGGACGAGAACAAAGCTGTAAACCTGTTTCTCGCCGACCAGAAAGTAATAGGCTATATCGCCGACAACAAAGAATTCGTCACCGGCAATGACGCTCCTTTCTATCAGCTCGACCCTGAGGGCAACCTCTACATGCAGGTAATAGAGAAAGGCGATGGTCCGATGGTTGCCGACAACCAGATTGTCTACTTCCGCTTCACAAGGTACAATATCAACTACTACACATCGGAAGATGGAATGACCTCGGAGGGCAACAGCGAAAACATAGAGTACGGCGACCAGTCATTCCGCTACGGTAACACCACCCTTGAATCCTCTACCCAGTGGGGAACCGGCATACAGGTGCCACTGTCGCTTCTCCCGCTCAACAGCCACGTAAGGCTTGTGGTCAAATCACAGCTCGGCTGGTACAGCGAGATTTCATACGTTACCCCCTTCCTCTACGACATCCGCTACTTCCCAGGCAAAATCTGAACACGTTGCAATCCAATCCATAAAAATCTAAACCATAAAATATGTCACTCATCAAATCTATTTCGGGCATCCGCGGTACTATCGGCGGTGCTCCGGGTGAAGGTCTTTCACCACTTGACATCGTTAAATTCACTGCGGCATACGCTACATTCATCCGCAAGACAACAACCAAAACCAGCAATGTCATCGTTGTGGGACGCGATGCGCGCCTTAGCGGCGAAATGGTCAGCGGCATCGTTGTGTCAACCCTATGCGGAATGGGCTTTGATGTGGTAAACATCGGTCTCGCATCAACACCTACTACCGAAATTGCCGTTACTGCCGAAAACGCTTGCGGAGGCATCATCATCACGGCAAGCCACAACCCCGTGCAGTGGAACGCGCTCAAGCTCCTGAATGAAAATGGAGAATTCCTCAACGACGCGCAGGGCAAAGAAGTGCTCGCTATCGCTGCGGATGACTCATACTCTTTTGCCCCTGTAACCGAACTCGGGCACGAACAGATTAACACCACCTACAACCGCCGGCACATTGATTCTGTGCTTGCGCTTGACCTTGTGGACACAAAAGCTATCGCCGAAGCAAACTTCACAGTAGCCGTAGACGCTGTAAACTCTGTAGGAGGCGTGGTCATCCCCCAGCTTCTCAAAGCCCTCGGCGTTAAGAATATCATTGAGCTCAACTGTGAGGCTACCGGCAAATTCGCCCACACCCCTGAGCCTATCCCCGAAAACCTCACACAGATTTCAGACCTGATGAAGGAAGGTCGTGCCGATGTGGGCTTCGTTGTCGACCCGGACGTTGACCGTCTCGCAATCGTCATGGAAAACGGCGAAATGTTTGTTGAGGAATACACCCTTGTTGCTATTGCGGACTACGTCCTGTCTCAGACTCCCGGATCTACCGTCAGCAACCTCAGCTCTTCACGCGCCCTCCGCGATGTTACCGAACGCCACGGCTGCTCATACAGCGCAAGTGCTGTCGGCGAAGTGAACGTCACTACCAAGATGAAGGAAACCGGAGCTGTTATCGGCGGAGAAGGCAATGGCGGAGTCATCTACCCGGCAAGCCATTATGGTCGTGATGCCCTTGTTGGCGTGGCTCTCTTCCTCACCCTCCTTGCAAAGAGCGGCAAGAAAGTGAGCGAACTCAAGAAAACATATCCCGCTTACGCGATTGCAAAAAACAAAATCGAACTTACACCGGACATCGATGTTGACGCAATCCTCGCCGAAGTCAAGAAACGTTATTCAAATGAAACCATCACCGATATTGATGGTGTGAAGATTGACTTCGCCGACTCATGGGTTCACCTCCGCAAGAGCAATACCGAACCAATCATCCGCATCTACTCCGAAGCGGCAACAATGGAAGCTGCCGACGAGCTTGCAAACCAGATTAAGGAAGTTATAGCATCAATGACAGTGTGAAGCACTTTATAACCGCACTATTGGCATCACTGCTGCTCCTGCCGGTTGCCCCGGCACGGGCAGCAGTGCTTGCTGATACCGATACCTGCACGATGGTTTTCATCACCATCCCCGTGGCGCATATCCGCCAATCCCCGGCTCATTCATCTGAAATGGTGACCCAAGCACTGCTCGGCACACCTGCGTGCGTTACAGACACCGTTGGAGAATGGTTTGGGGTCACACTCCCCGACTCATACACCGGATTCATCAACTCCTCCTCTGTAGCTCCCGTTTCCACCGAGGATTATGCTGCCTGGAAGAAAACTCCGAGAATCATCGTCACTTGCCCGACTACAGTAGACGTGCTTGCCGATACAACACGAGGGGGCAGGATTACCTATCTCATGAACGGAACGATACTGCCCGCTAAATCGCCTGCGGGCAGCAACTACCTCTGCGTGTCCCTGCCTGACAGCACCGTCGGATACATCCCGGCAGACATGGCTATGCCACTTTCGGAAGCCTTCACCACATTCACCGACACCGACCTCGTAATTGCGACAGCGGCACTTGCAAATGGCGCCCCGTATCTGTGGGGAGGAACAACCCTGCTTGCGCCAGACTGCTCCGGGCTTGTCAGGAGAGCGTATTTTGCAACCGGCATCCTCCTGCCACGCGATGCCTCGCAGCAGGCGCTCGTGGGAATTGACATACCGGTAGCACGACCGGACCTTTGGAAAAGAGGCGACCTCCTATTCTTCACCAATGAAGCCGGCACTAAAATCACACATGTGGCAATATATGACCGCCGGGGTCGGTTCATACACTCTTCCGGCAAAGTGTTCACCGCATCGATTGACCCTGCGGACCCGCTTTACATTCCAAGAAAGGTCGTTCAGGTTGTCCGCATTACAGGATGCGAGGACACACCCGGAATCATCCGTCTCACCTCTCATCCCTGGTACTTCTGACAATACGATGAAACCTATATTTCTTTCACTCATACTCCTCCTCTCCTCATTTTCCACTGCGATAGCACAAACTTCAGAAAAAACTGAGACGAAACACTATTATCTGGATGATATTGCGCAATTTGTACCTACAATTGCAAATTTCGGGCTGAGTGTATGCGGGGTAAAACCGCGCCACGACTGGAAAGAACGAATTGCACTGACCGCAACTTCTATGATAATATGTGAAGGGGTTACCTTTACCCTCAAGCACACCATCCATTCCACAAGACCGGATGGCACAGACCGCCATTCCTTCCCCTCCGGACACGCCGCACGTGCATTCCGCGGCGCTGAAATGCTGCGTTCCGAATACGGCTGGGCATGGGGAGCCGGAGGTTATGCTGTGGCTGTAGGAGTTGGAGCGTTACGCATCCACCACCACCGGCATCGCTTCGGTGATGTTGCCGCAGGAGCTGCAATCGGCTTCCTCAGTGCCAGGGCGGCATACTTGCTGCTCCCCTTTGAAAGGAAACTGTTTGGCTGGGACAAAACAAGCGTAACTGCTATAGCGGCACCTGCCTACAACCCGGAGAACCGGACCTTATCACTCACCGCATCAATTACCTTCTGAACCGCATTGCTGCTGTCCCCCGCTCTTCACTCATCTGCTCCCTCAAATTTGCATTGCCAACTGAAAACCATTATCTTTGCACTTTCAAAATGCCTTCTGGCAAAAAAGATATACCAATGGAACATAAATTCACTGAATACAACCGGTTTAACCTTTCTGACATCAATAAGGAGGTGCTTGAGCAGTGGAATGCTCAAGGGCTCTTTGAGCGTAGTGTAAAAGAACGTGAGGGTTGCCCCTCGTTTGTTTTTTACGAAGGTCCCCCTTCCGCCAACGGAATGCCAGGTATCCACCATGTTATGGCGCGTACCATCAAGGATATATTCTGCCGCTACAAAACCATGAAAGGATTCCATGTTAAACGTAAGGCAGGATGGGACACCCATGGGCTGCCGGTTGAGCTTGGCGTGGAAAAGAGCCTCGGCATAACCAAAGAGGATATCGGTCATAAGATTTCAGTGGATGACTATAATGCAGCGTGCCGTGCGGAGGTCATGAAGTACACAAAAGAGTGGGAAACTCTAACCAACTCTATGGGCTATTGGGTGGACATGACCGACCCATATATCACTTACGATAACCGCTACATCGAATCTGTGTGGTGGCTCCTCCGCCAGCTTTACGATAAGGATTATCTATACAAGGGATACACCATCCAGCCATATTCGCCCGCGGCTGGCACCGGGCTAAGCACCCACGAGCTCAACCAGCCAGGATGCTACCGCGATGTAAAGGACACCACATGTATCGCCCAGTTCCCTGTCACATCTCCCACACCGGAAATGACCGGTTGGGGAAATCCCTACTTCCTCGCATGGACCACTACGCCGTGGACACTCCCCAGCAACACCGCCCTTGCTGTAGGACCGGCTATTGACTATGTCATTGCACGCACCTACAACCCATATAGCGGTGACCCGGTTACCGTTGTGCTTGCCGAAGCGCTCGTTTCATCTGTGCTTGGAGCCAAAGGTGCTGACCAGCCTCTTGAGGAATACAAGAAAGGCGACAAGGTAATACCCTACTCCATCGTTGGTAAAGTAAAAGGCTCAGACCTTGTGGGCATCACATACCGCCAGTTAATCCCATGGGTTAATCCTGGAGAAGGGGCTTTCAGAGTCATTCCCGGCGACTATGTTACCACAGCCGATGGTACCGGAATTGTGCATATCGCCGGTACTTTCGGTGCTGATGACCTTAGGGTGTCACGCCAGAACGGCGTGCCCCCGCTTCATCTCATTGACAAGGACGGCAATATCCGTCCGATGGTTGACCTCACCGGCAAGTTCTACCTCCTTGATGAGCTTGACCCGGTATTTGTAAAAGAAAAAGTTAACGTAGAGGCATACACCCCCTGGCAAGGCAAATTCGTCAAAAACGCATACCATCCTGAAGCCACACCGGAAACCGAGACTCTTGATGTGGAAATATGCATGATGCTCAAGCAGCAAGGACTCGTATTCAAAATCGAGAAGCACACCCATAGCTACCCTCATTGCTGGAGGACAGACAAACCTGTACTGTACTATCCGCTTGACAGTTGGTTCATCCGCACAACCGCAGCCCGCGAGAAACTCATGGATCTCAACACAACTATCAAATGGAAACCGCAGAGCACTGGCACAGGGCGTTTTGGCAAATGGCTTGAAAATCTACAGGACTGGAACCTTTCACGCAGCAGGTATTGGGGCACTCCCCTCCCTATCTGGAGGACAGAGGATGCTTCTGAGGAAATTTGCATCGACTCGGTTGAAACACTCTTCAACGAAATTGACAAAGCGGTTGCAGCCGGGGTAATGGAGAGCAACCCGTACCGCGACAAAGGATTTGTGCCCGGCGATTACTCAAAGGAAAACTACGACAAGATTGACTTGCATCGTCCGTACGTTGACGATATAATCCTTGTATCACCCTCCGGCAAGCCGATGAAGCGCGAAACCGACCTGATTGACGTTTGGTTTGACAGCGGCTCTATGCCATACGCCCAGATTCACTATCCGTTTGAAAACAAAGAGGCATTTGACAACGGTGAACTCTTCCCCGCTGACTTCATTGCAGAAGGTGTGGACCAGACGAGAGGATGGTTCTTTACCCTCCATGCCATAGCAGGAATGGTATTTGGTGATAAGGCATATAAAGCAGTTGTGTCAAACGGTCTCGTACTCGACAAGGATGGCAACAAAATGTCCAAGCGCCTTGGCAATGCCGTTAACCCGTTTGAGGCTATTGAGAAATTTGGTTCCGACCCGCTCCGATGGTACATGATTGCAAACTCATCACCATGGGATAACCTGAAGTTTGACGAGGCAGGAGTTCAGGAAGTAGCGCGCAAACTCTTCGCTACTCTTTACAATACATACTCTTTCTTCGCTCTTTATGCCAACGTTGACAATTTCGATCCTGAGGCTCCACAGGTTCCGGTAAAAGACCGCCCCGAAATTGACCGGTGGATTCTGTCGCTTTTAAATTCCCTCATTGCCGAAGTTGATGCCGACCTCAATGACTATGAGCCGACAAAAGCAGCAAGGGCAATCAACGATTTTGTTTGCGATAACCTCAGCAACTGGTATGTGCGCCTCAACCGCAAGAGATTCTGGGGAGGAGAAATGAATGAAGACAAGTTAAGCGCATTCCAGACACTCTACACCTGTCTCCGCACTGTGGCGCTTCTTATTGCTCCTGTGGCTCCTTTCTATGCCGACAGGCTGTTTGCTGACCTGAACCCCGGTGCACCATCCGTGCATCTCGCCCATTTCCCCGAAGCAGACACCTCACTTATTGACAAGGAACTTGAGGAAAGGATGCATCTTGCGCAGACTGTCACATCTATGGTGCTCGCGCTCCGCAGAAAAGCAGCAATAAAGGTACGTCAACCCCTGCAGGCTATAATCGTTCCAGCGCTCAATGACGAAATGGCACGCGACCTTGAGAAAATCAAATCACTCCTCCTCAGCGAAGTCAACGTCAAGGAGCTGCGCATTGTTGATGCTACCGGCGACGGAATGTTGGTCAAGAAAGTAAAACCTGACTTCAAGAAACTCGGTCCGAAATTCGGCAAAACGATGAAACAGGTTGCTGCTGCAGTCCAGGCAATGTCACAGCAGCAGATTGCTGATCTTGAAAAAGACGGTGTCGTCACACTTGATGCTGCAGGCACACCCGCCGTGATTGAGAAAGCCGACGTTGAGATTATCTCACAGGATATTCCCGGTTGGCTTGTGGCAAATGAAGGCACTGTGACTGTGGCGCTGGATGTTACAATCACCGATGAACTGAAAGCGGAAGGCATTGCCCGCGATATTGTAAACCGCATCCAGAACATCCGCAAGAGCCGCGGTTTCGACATCACCGACAGGATTACTCTCGTATTCGAGCCAAACACAGAAACCGACAAAGCAATAAGCAGTTATTCCGATTATATCGCGCGTCAGGTACTTGCCGATGCTATTACCGTTGCACCGGTTGAAAACCTCGACGGCACAGAAGCACTCGACCTTGACGGAGTAATTGTAAACGTTTCTGTCAACAAAGCATAACACTTCAGCCATGAACGATAAGAAAACCAGATATTCCGACGAAGAACTTCAGGAGTTCAAGGAACTCATTCTCGAAAAGCTTGAAAAAGCAAAACGCGATTATGAGTTGCTTAGAGCGGACATAACCAATACCGAGGGCAACGACATTGCTGATACATCCCCCACATTCAAGATTCTTGAAGAGGGGGCAAGCACCCTTGGAAAAGAAGAAACCGGAAGGCTTGCGCAGAGGCAGATGAAATTTATCCAGCATCTGCAGGCGGCACTCGTTAGAATTGAGAACAAAACCTACGGAATATGCCGTGCAACAGGACAGCTCATACCCAAGGAGCGTCTTCGGGCTGTTCCTCATGCAACTCTTGGAATTGACCAGAAGAACCTCAACAACCATTGATGAAATCGCATAAAGGAATCATTGCCCTCGCAGTCATTCTGATTGTGGTGCTACTTGACCAGGCTATTAAAATCTGGGTCAAGACCCATTTCTACCTCGGGGAGGACTACCATATTTTCAACTGGTTCCAGCTTGTGTTCGTGCAGAACAACGGCATGGCTTTCGGCATGGAGATGGGTAGCAAGCTTTTCCTCACACTCTTCCGCATTGTTGCCGTTGGTGTGCTGATATGGATAATCATCCGCATCCGCAACAAGGAATGGGTATCTACCGGATTCATTGTCTGCATCGCCCTAATAACAGCTGGAGCCGCAGGAAACATCATTGATTGCCTGTTCTATGGGCTAATCTTCAACAATCCTTATCCTCCGCAGGTGGCTGTGCTATTCCCTGATGGCGGAGGATATGCTTCACTGTTCCATGGCATGGTGGTGGATATGTTCTACTTCCCGCTTTTCAGTTTCGACTGGCCGCAGTGGATGCCATGGATTGGAGGCAAAAACTTCCTTTTCTTCCAGCCGGTGTTCAACCTTGCTGATGCAGCCATTTCCGTAGGAATGATTGTCCTCATCCTTTTCTACAGCAAATACCTCACCACTGACCACTCCACTCTAAAACAGTAATGAAACTGCGGAAAGGAATCCCCCTGGTCATGGCTTTGGTTGCCCTGTTGGCAGCTTGCTCCAAAACCCCGTCAGGAGTCATTGGCAAGGAGAAAATGGCGCGGATTATCGCCGACCTCTCCATTGCGGAGGCTGTTGTGGAGAGCGACTACAAGGCATTCCCTACCGATTCCGACAAGCTTGCGCTTAAGCAGTCCATTTACTTGAAAAATAAAGTCACACCTGAGCAGGTTGACACTTCCCTGCGGTGGTACGGGAGAAACATGGATATCCTTGTGGAAGTTTACGACCGGGCGATTGAAATGACTGAACACGAGTTAAAGAGCGCGGCACTGAGCGCGGCTTCCATGCCCTCAACAAAATCTACATCTATTTATGCTACGGAGGGGGACTCGATTGACCTTTGGACGTCAGAGCCAAGCCGTATTTTTGCGCCTAATATGCCTACAGACATATCAACTTTCCATCTGATTTCCGACCGCAATTGGCAGAACGGGGACATTTTCACACTGTCGGCAAGGGCAACCGAACCAAAAAATCCTGTACGCTTCGCTATTACTGCGGAATATCAGGACGGAACGCGAGAATATGTTACATCAGGCTCACCCTCTTCCGGATGGCATAGGCTGAAAATTGCATTGAATCCCGATAAGAAGGCATCAATGATTTACGGCTACATTCTCTACACTCCTGCTGAGGATGAAGTTGTCGCTCTTGACTCAATCTCGCTTGTCAGGACACGTATTAGCCCGGCAGCGGAAGGTATCCGCAGGAATATTAAATCCTTCGCCAGCGACTATGAGCACCACTATTGAGTTGCGGATTGGAGCGGCAGTAATGGCTCATAGTATTATATACGAAAACACAGTTTATCCCCTTTCAATTGCAAGGCATGAGACGCAAGGAGTCCTCTCTATAACGCCGTTTGACGCAGAGAGCCACACAACAGAATTTATAAACGGGACTATTGTAATCACCCGCACTCCCCAAGGCGGATTTGCCGTTAGCCACTCGAAGCTTTCCGGTAAAGAAGCACAGCGATAATAGCGTAAAGGATATTCGGTATCCACATTGCCACCATCGGGCTCGTGTAACCGCTCACAGCAAAGGTCGAGGTCACTGTCATAAACAGGATGTAGCTGAAACTCAACACAAGCCCTATGCCTATATTTATTCCCATTCCCCCCTTCACCTTGCGGCTGCTGAGTGACATTCCAATTACGGTTAGGATAAAAGCTGCAGCGGTTATTGCAAAGCGGCGGTGATATTCTATTTCAAACGATTTGATATTTGCCACTCCGCGTTCCTTCTGGCGCGTGATATACTCGTCAAGCGCTGGAGTTGTAAGCATCTCCTGGTCATTTGCCGCAATTAGGAAATCGCGAGGCTCAATTGCTATTACAGTATCCAGGCGCGTGCCGCGGGTAATCACCTCACGGCTCCCCTTTAAGTCGCGTATCATGTAGTCACGCACCGTCCAGTTGTATAAGGTGTCGTAATGTATTGTCTGGGCAGTCAACCTGCTCACAAGCTTTTTGTCTTTGAACGTCTCAAGCGAAAACCTGTAGCCGGTTTTTGCGATATTGTCATAACGGCTCATGTAAGCAATGACTCCGGGGCTCACCTGAAGCTGTATGTTGCTCCCGTATGTCACCGCCTTGTTTCTCACGTAGGTGTTCTGGTAAGCGATTCGCTTCACATTGGCAGGAGGGATGATATAGCTTGACAGCACGAAAGTTGCCGCGGCAATCACAGCTGCGCTCACCATGTAAGGCACAAGGAGCCGCCGGTAGCTCATGCCGGTACTGAGCATCGCAATTATTTCGCTGTTGTCAGCGAGTTTGGAAGTGAAAAAGATTACCGCTATGAATGTAAACAGCGGGCTGAATTGGTTAGCGAAATAAGGCAGGAAATTCAGGAAATAATCAAAAATGGTTTCCTTAAGCGGAGCTTTTAGAAAAGCGTCAAGCTTCTCGTTGATGTCAAACATCACCGTAATAGCAAGAATCAGCACGATAGCAAAAACATATGTGCCGAGAAACTTACGTATTATATACTTGTCAAGGATTATTGGAAACCTCATCACTCCCCTCCGTTTAAAGCCTGTTTGTCACTCGCTCAACCATGTCCCGCTTCCATGCCGCGAAATCACCGGAAATTATATGGCGACGCGCCTCACGGGTCAGCCATAGGTAAAAAGCAAGGTTATGCACGCTCGCAATCTGCATCGCAAGAATCTCCTGGCTTATGAACAGATGACGTAGATATGCCTTGCTGTACGCATGGTCAACATAACTTGTGCCCTCCTCATCTATCGGCGAGAAATCATCCGCCCACTTCTTATTGCGCATATTCATTATTCCGCGGCTTGTAAACAGCATGCCGTTGCGGGCATTGCGGGTAGGCATCACGCAATCCATCATGTCTACTCCACGGTCTATCGCCTCAAGTATATTGGCGGGAGTACCCACCCCCATAAGGTAGCGGGGCTTGTCCTCCGGAAGAATTTCGTTGACAACCTCAATCATCTCGTACATCACCTCCGTTGGTTCACCTACCGCCAGACCGCCTATAGCATTCCCGTCAGCCCCGAGATCACTCACGAATTTCGCGCTCTCACGCCTCAGCTCCGGATATGCGCACCCCTGAACAATAGGAAAATACGCCTGGCTGTAACCGTAAAGACCCTCCGTCTCCTTATACCGTTTCCATCCGCGCTCCAGCCAACGGTGTGTAAGGTCAAGGCTCTTGCGGGCATAAGCAAAATCACTGTCACCCGGAGGGCACTCGTCAAGCGCCATCATGATATCGGCACCGATTACCCGCTCTATATCCACGACGTTTTCCGGAGTAAACAAGTGCTTCGATCCATCGATATGGCTGCGGAACCACGCACCCTCCTCTTTAAGCTTGCGGTTGGAACTGAGTGAAAACACCTGGAAACCGCCGCTGTCAGTAAGGATTGGGCGCTCCCAGCCCATGAACCGATGCAATCCGCCTGCTTTGCGAAGAATCTCTGTGCCGGGACGCAGATACAGATGATAAGTATTGCCTAAAATAATCTGGGCATTGATGTCATCAGTAAGCTCATGGCGATGAACAGCCTTGACTGAGCCCACAGTACCCACAGGCATAAAAACAGGAGTTTCGATGACACCGTGTGCCGTCCGAATCTCACCTGCGCGGGCATCGCTACCCGCAGATTTTGCTTGCAACTGGAAATCCATGCCGCAAAAGTACAAAAAAACCTGCACTCGGTAAACAAGCCCCTCCCTATTCCCACCCATCTATTCCAAAAAT
>DAAJ01000083.1 GCA_001701115.1 Bacteroidales bacterium GP2 | reverse complement strand
TCGGAAACATAGAAGAAACCGTCATAAATCTGGTTTGCTGTCCATGAGTTCTGCACCTTATAATATTTATTGCCGTTCTGGTCGGTTGCGATACCAACGATAACCATGCCATGGTCGTCTGTTGTTTCCTGGCGGTCAAACATATCCTGGCGCATCTCCTGGGTAACCTTGATTTCTTCAACCGGACCATTGATGTCATATTTTGACCTTTCCTTTTCAGCTGCGCTGAGTTTTACCCAACGGCTGAGTTCGGTACCTTCCATGTCAGCTTCGTTTTTGCCGGCAGGCATTACAGCATAACCTTTAGCCCATTTGAAACCGCCTTCGCTCACGTCAGCAGCCCAAGCTACAGAGTAACCGTTTTCAATAGCATTGTCAACAATAGCCTTCATCTCCTCAACAGGCACATTGTGGTACTGACCTGAGAGCCAGTTGTCAGAAACCTCAAGCACAAAAGGTTCGTAGAAAGGATGGTGGGTAAATGAAGTTACTGCAACATAATCGTCGGGGTTGATCTGGAGTGACTCTGCAAATGACTTCGGAGTATAAGTCTTGCCCTCATACTCGAAAGTTTCGGGAAGTTCGCCGAAGTAAGCGTTAAGTATGCCCTGGAGACCCTGGCGCCATGCGGTTGACAGGCGGCGGTTGGGTTTGCGGTTCACTGCATTGAGGTAGCCGCTCATGCCGGCTTCAAGTTCGCCATGCACATGGTTGTCCTCGCCATAGTTGAGTCCTGCATAAACGCTTTCAGGAACTGCACCGTACTTTGCCCATACATAGGGAACGTCCAGTCCGCTGCCACCCTGTGAGAAATTGATTTTGCCGTTGGTGCGGATAAACTTGTCAGCCTTGTCATCGTATGTGTGCCATACAACAAACATTTCGCTGAGGTCTACCGGTTTGCCGGTTTTGCGGAGTATCTCGTTTTCAAAGAAAGTGTTGCTTGAGAAGCACCAGCATGTTCCCGACTTGTTCTGGTCGCGGACAGGGCTTGTCTTCACTACTTTCACATCTGTAAACTTGAATCCGGTGCTGTCCGGGTGAACCGGAGCAGCCCATGCTGACGCAGCGAGTGACATCACCGCAGCAGCGCATAGTAACTTTTTCATGCTACAATCGATATTGATAAGAATTAGTTATTTAATCTATGGCAAAGTTAAGTAAAAGCTTCAATATTATTACTACTTTTGCATAAAATAAGGCAAATATATGCTTTTATGGCAAAAAGCACGGTCCAATTATGTTTAAAATTAAAGAGAAAGAGCATTTTTCAGAGAATGTAGTCAAGCTGGTGGTGGAAGCGCCTCTTATCGCCCGTTCCCGCAAACCAGGACATTTTGTTATTGTGCGCGCTTGCGAAGGGGGCGAGCGCATACCGCTCACTATTGCGGATGCAGACCCGGAAAAGGGCACAATCACACTTGTGGTGCAGCAGATTGGAGTATCAACCCATAAGATTTGCGCCCTTGAGCCTGGGGAATGCCTTGCCGATGTGGTTGGTCCTCTCGGCAAAGCTACACATATTGAAAAAGTCGGCACAGTGGTGTGCTGCGGAGGCGGAGTCGGTGTCGCTCCCCTGCTTCCGATAATCAAGGCAATGAAACAGGCTGGAAACAGGGTTATCACCGTGCTTGCCGCACGCACTAAGGAGCTTATTATACTTGAAGAACAGGTTGCGCCGTGGAGCGACGAGGTAATAATAATGACCGATGACGGTTCTTACGGCAACAAAGGGCTTGTTACAGAAGGTGTGGAGAGTGTAATCAAGCGTGAGAAAGTTGACCTTGTCGTCACTATCGGTCCTGCCGTGATGATGAAATTCGTATCTCTACTCACAGAAAAATACGGCATACCTACAATGTGCTCCCTTAACACCATAATGGTTGACGGCACAGGAATGTGCGGCGCTTGCCGTGTTACCGTTGATGGCAAAACCAAGTTTGTGTGCATCGACGGTCCTGAATTTGACGCACATAAGGTCAACTTTGATGAAATGATAATGCGCCTGAAGGCTTACAATTAATAACACGATAAAAATTACCAATATGTCAGCAGAAAAAAGTGAGCGCGACGCATCATGGCGCGCGGAACTGCGCGGAGCAATGAGCGCAAAAGAGCGTGCCGCTATACCAAGGGTAAAGATGCCGGAACTTGACCCGGCTTACCGTGTTACTTGCAATGAGGAAGTGAACCAGGGCATTTCGGCGGAACAGGCTGTGCTGGAAGCTACCCGCTGCATGGACTGCCCGGACCCGCAGTGCGTCAACGGCTGCCCGGTGCACATCGACATTCCCGGATTCATAAAAAACATACAGCGCGGCGATTTCAGCGAAGCAGCAGCAACCCTGCGCCTGAGCAGCGCCCTCCCCGCAGTGTGCGGTCGAGTTTGCCCGCAGGAAAAGCAGTGCGAAAGCCGCTGCATCTACCATAAGATGAAGAAAGAGCCGGTTGCAATCGGATACCTGGAAAGGTTTGCCGCTGACACCGACAGGCTCTTCGGCAAGAGCAAGGTTGAACGCCCGCAAAGCAACGGAATCAAGGTTGCTGTTGCAGGTTCCGGTCCCGCTGGGCTTTCGTTTGCCGGCGACATGGCGCGCAGAGGTTTCGACGTGACTGTCTTTGAGGCTTTGCACGAAATCGGCGGAGTGCTGAAGTACGGCATTCCCGAATTCCGTCTTCCTAACGACATCGTTGATGCAGAAATTGCCACACTTGAGGCTCTTGGAGTAAAATTCGTGAAAGACTGCATAATCGGCAAGACCATTCCTGTGGAAGATATGAGTGCCGACGGATTCAAAGGGCTCTTTGTTGCAAGCGGCGCAGGTCTTCCGCGCTTCATGGGCATTCCCGGCGAAAACCTCATCGGCATTATGAGCAGCAACGAGTACCTCACCCGCGTGAACCTGATGGGAGCCGGCAAAAAAGGATTTGACACTCCGGTGGCACATGGAAAAATAGCAGCAATAATCGGCGGAGGCAATACCGCGATGGACTCGGTGCGCACAGCACGCCGCATGGGCGCCGATAGAGCGATTGTGGTTTACCGCCGCAGCGAAGAAGAGATGCCGGCTCGAGTAGAGGAAATCAAGCATGCCAAGCAGGAAGGTGTTGAGTTCATGACACTCCACAACCCGGTTGAATACCTCGGTGACGAGCGCGGCAATGTACGCGCAATGCTTGTGCAGCGCATGGAGCTCGGTGAACCGGACGAATCTGGGCGCCGCTCGCCGGTACCGGTTGAAGGTGCTATCGAGGAGATTCCTGTAGACATGGTTATTGTAAGTGTCGGCGTTTCTCCCAACCCATTGATTCCCGAAAGCGTTCCGGGACTTAAAGTAAGCCGGAGGGGCACAATAGAGGTCAACGATTCCACCATGGAATCTTCAGTTGACGGATTATATGCCGGAGGCGACATTGTGAGAGGCGGAGCAACTGTTATCCTCGCCATGGGTGACGGCAAACGCGCCGCAGCTGCAATGGCTGAAGCCCTGCTTGCATAGTAACCAGAAACAGCAAATAGTTAAAAGAACCGGGCGGTCAAACAAAACCGCCCGGTTCTTCCTTATATGTATGTGAAATAAAACAAAACACTGTTTATCTATGATAAAACAACTTAAAACCATACTCGCCATAGCGCTTTGCGCAATAGTTGCCACTTCATGCACCCAGTCCCAGCGCACTGTGTGTGAAAAAATATCACAGGCATTCAAGGAAAACAAACCTGAACTTGCCTCAGAACTCTGCAACAACCTTTACGAGCACCTTTCCGAATGCTCGGTGGAGACTCTTGGGGAACTCACCATGGATTACTACAATCTTTCGGTAATAAATTCAACACAAAGCAATGAATCGGGAACATATAACGCCATGCAGAGAATGGTGAACTGCTACGAATCGGCAATGAAAAAGAATCCGACTGCTGCAAAAGCCTTGTGGACAAAAATCGCTGATGACAGCATGAACCAGGGGCTTGCCCTTGACATTCCGGTCATTGCAGATTCATTCCGCACACAGCTTACACTCCGCACCATGCTTGGTGAAGATATTGCCGAAGCCGAAATCTGACCCCACGCTATTTTTTCACTATTTTAGTATCGGGATAAAAAAAGAAACGGGACATCAGGAACATTTTTCCTGAAAGCCCGCTCGCTTCAATTAGTTTCTTAACACTTGAGTTAAGGTTGGTTCTGAGGGATTCGTTGCAATGACGCGACCCGAAGGGTCAATTAAGTAAGTGTTGAATCCATTCTCCAGATGATATTCCTCTTTGATTCTTGAGGCATCACCATCTTTCACACGAAATTGCGACTTCGCATTAAGATTGTCCCGGCGGATAATCTCATTGTAGAGATTCTCATTGCGATCCATATTGACCGACACGAAACAAAATTGTTCTTCATCTGCGTTTTCTGCGAGATTGTCATAGTTTCCGGCACTCACTCGTGAGGCGGCATCGTTTGATGCCCAGAAAGTCAGGAGAACATAGCGTCCTTTCAGGTCGGCAAGCGATAATGTGCTGTCGCTGTTTGAAACGGTGAAAGCAGGAGCCTTATAGCCTTCAGCGGCCTCGTAGACCCTGCCGGAATGAGCCGACACCGAGATTAGAAGAACGGCGAAGAGCGCAATGGCAGTCATTGTTTTCTTCATTCCTAATAATTAATGTTAGACATATAAATCCGTAAGCATAAGGAGATTTGCGTATGTGTGTCATTCAATCTGAACACTTCCGGATTTATGCCGATTTTCGGCGTATGAGGTTGACTCTTCAACCCCCTTATCATTATTTTAACGCTGCAAAGTTAGGAAAGTTCCCTCTACCGTAAAAAAACCGGCACCCTCCAATGCCGGTTTGAAGCCGATGCACTGCTCCAAAACCACTGCCGGTGCGGACTCCGGAGCATTGTTAAATTAGCAAAACACATGGGCATCTAATTGCCCATAGCCTAATTTTACTGCGCTATTTCAGCCCTGACTATTTCTGAAATCTCCCCGATCATACCCTCTGTTTCCTCACGGCTATAAGGAGAATCCGAGACAAGCACAGCGAGAGTATAGCTTCTGCCACATGGCAATTCAATGTAACCCACGTCATTTATTGCAATTATCCTACCTTCTGCATTCACCGGTCCGGTTCCAGTCTTGTGACCTATAAGGGTTTCCGGCTCGAAATTTGCGCCAGGGATACGGTTTACGCCAGTTGAACACATCTCAAGATTCACCTTAATATTATGTATCCAAACCCCTGAATCGCTTATAGAATCATAGAATGCATCCATAAGGGAAGCGATGCCTACGGGAGTGGCTGAATTTGAGTAGCATAGTTCTGGATTCTCATTCATCTCCGCCTCAGTGTTCACCAAAGAAATATTGTGGAATCCAAGCGACCGTACAACTGAATCAGCTACAGCAGGACCACCTATAAGGCGGAAAAGTATGTCACAGGCATTATTGTCGCTCACCACCAGTGAATACTGCATTAATTCCCCTATCGGAAGCCGCATGGATGTAACTCCATAGCGTTCACGCATAGGGCTGTAAGTGTCGCGCAATATCTCTGATTCACTGATATAAACTGAATCATCGGGAAAAGATTCCTGTTCCTCAAGCAACCTCCCCACGGCGATTGCCTGCGGGAACTTGTAAACGCTCAGCATAGGAAACCGTTCCGAACCGTTTACCGAAATAGTATCACCCTCATAAATAACAGCTATGCCTATACGGCAATCCTTGCCATTGGCATACTCAGTCAGTTTCTCTTCAAGTGCCGGAGCATCAAACTTGCCGGATGCGCAACCTCCCAAGGCAATAAGAGCAGGGAACAGAATCTTTGCGTAATTCAAACGGATTTTCATGATTATCAGAATTTATTATTTCAATGGAGAGTATCCGGTAGCAACCAAAGCATTGTCACTTAAATAAAAATCCGGAGATAGCAACGCTACGGGTGATACTCCCTCTCTTATAGCGCTCTCTGCCATCTTCCAACCAATGAACCTGCCGGAACGGACAGGGTATTTGCGTGACGGATAGGCTTTCAGCAACTCATCAGCCAAGCGGGGCGAAGTGCTGAAAAGAATACCACCCTCAACCATTGACCGCCAGATTCTCTCTTCGTTATCTTTCAGTATCTCAAAATTATCTTCGGAAACCCCTACGGCAACGGGACTGCCCACAGCCGCCACCCGTTTCACTGCAGCCGCCACGCCACCTTCATAGAGCATCTTTGCGCACATAGGTGACCACTCATCGCCGCCAAAAGGATATTTGGCACGGATTAACGCCTCGGCAATATCCGCAGGAATGTTTGATGCCGTTTTCAGAACCCTCTGCTCTGCAGGCATTCCTTCATATCCGGCATAATCCGCTCCTAAATAGTGGTTTAATGCTAAGAGCATCACGCTGTCCGCAATCATAATACTCTGAGAATAAGGCGAAACTACCGCATAAATCTCGTCCGGAAACCGCACATCAGGATACAAATTAGCCATTCGCTCCTTCACGGCGCCGATTTGCCCCTCAATTGCGGGCATATTCGCTTCAAGCCGCTCCTTGACATCGGGCGAAAAAACTTCTACAGCTTTGGACTGCGCATACTCGCTCCAGAAAGAATCAACATCCTCACCCTGTTTGCCGCAAAAGACCATCCACACATCCA
>DAAJ01000119.1 GCA_001701115.1 Bacteroidales bacterium GP2 | reverse complement strand
AAAAATTTTTTATCGGACAGCAATAATTTATAATGCAAAATTAACCCGGATGCGGATTTTTGGCAATATTATATAGGCAATATAAATCACGTATTGAAACTATTTTAACATAATAATCTAAGGCACAATATCTTGCAATTATGGCAATCAAAGTGTTTTTCAGGCGGAATATAAATTATTATCAGGGGGATATAAATGCGAAATCAATCGGTTTTGTCGCCAATTTGGGTACAAATCAGCATTTTCCGGTGTCAGGATTGCGGTAATCTCATGGAAAACATTACCTTTGTAAACGAATAATAATCAAGCCGACCTAAAGCATATTTTTTTGCCTTTCGCCTGACTTAAAACCGCCACATTACTAATGCCGAAACTTATTACAACTATTGCAGCTATTTTTTTGCTTTGCAGCATTGCTCCGCCGGGCATCAAAGCGGATCCGCAGCCGGGAAACGCCCTCAGCTCGATGAACAAGGTGATTGCCAACCGCCAGCAGTATCTCGAACAGAGGAAACTTGTGGATGATTCCCTGCGCATGAAGTTGGACTCCATTGACAATAATACGGAAAAGTTTTTAGCGGCGGAAAATATTGCGTTCCGCTACACGGCAATAAATATTGACTCCGCACTCCATTATTATAATGTGGCGGCAGAAATCGCAGAGAAGCAGAATGACGAATCGCTGCGCCGCAGATGTGAAGCAAACAAAGTGTCTATGCTCACTTTCATGGGCGAGCTTCCCAAAGCAAGCGAACTGTTTGAGGCAATCGACACAAAGAACATGAATAATTCCGACCTGAGGGAGCTTTATGCGGCAGGAAGCCGGTTGCATCTTGCCTTTGCGTCAAATGTGCCTGAGGAGAAAGCGGGTCAGCATATGCAGAAAGGTCGCGAATATGCCACAAAATACCTTGAACTTAGCCAACAGGACACTCCGCAATATAATTACGTTTCGGCTATCATAGCGGCTATGGACGGGCGACATGCACGCGCTATCGCTCTGGCAAGCGATGCTTTGGAAAATACCCCGCCGGAAAGCATATATTATTCATGGTGCGAGGAATTGCTCGGAAGCATATACATGAAGGAGGACAAGACCGGGGAAGCTGTGGTGCACCTCGCTAATGCGGTGAAAAACGACACCCGCCAGGGATTCCAGGTTGGAAATGCGGCAAGGATGCTTTCAGACATCCTTATGCATGAAGGCAATTTCCAGCTTGCAGACAAGCTACTGCAACTGGCTCTTGATAACGCTATGGAAGCCGGGGACAGGATGAGATTTGCCGAGGCTGTGACACATTCACCGGAGATGGTTGACCGGTACAGAGGCACAAGCAACCGCTCGAAAATAACGATAAGCATTCTGGTGGCACTTCTCCTTGCAAGCTTTGCCACACTTGGCTGGCTGCTCCGCCGCCTCTCCAAAGAAAAACAGCGCAGCGAGGCTATCCGGAAGCAACTCACCGAAGCAGTGATAGAAAGGGCTACATATATTAAGGAGTTCCTTAATATGTGCGCTATGTATATAGAGCGGATGGATGACTACAAGACTACTATACAGAATAAAATAAAAGCCGGGAGGGTAGAGGATGTTGTTTCCATGCTCAAATCCGGCGAAATTTTCAACTCGCAGTCCGAAACATTCTATTTGATATTCGACCGCGCATTCATTCAGGCATATCCGGACTTCGTCACACAAGTAAACAAGCTGCTGCAGCCGGACAAACAGCTTGAACAGCCTGAGCCGGAGATTCTCACAACCGATTTGCGATTGCTTGCATTCATGCGGCTCGGCTTTGACGACAGCACCCAAATTTCACGGTTCATGGGCTTTTCCGTCAACACTATCTACACTTATCGCAACCGTCTGCGTTCCCGTGCAATCAACCGCGACACATTTGAAAAGGATGTGACCAAGATTGGAGTATGAATAGCCACTCCCCTACCCTTTCGCTGCAAATTTTCTTGCCTGAGCCAGAATGCGCAACAGGCAAAGTAGTGGTAATTCTTCCCGGCGGTGGCTACCACAAACTTTCCACCGGCAATGAAGGCACAGCTTGGGCTGAATGGTTTACTCAAATGGGTATCGCTATCGCGATGGTGAGCTACCGTCTTCCTTACGGCAACCGGGAGCTCCCTCTATCAGATGCCTATGATGCGATGAGATATATGCGTGCTAATGCCGGGGAACTCAACATAAGCCAGGACAAAATTGGCATAATGGGCTTTTCGGCTGGAGGGCATCTTGCTTCTGTCGTTGCAACGCAAGCGCCAGAAGACATTCGCCCGAATTTCCAGATCCTTTTCTATCCGGTAATCAGCATGATACCGGATCTCACCCATAAAGCGTCACATGACAATTTCTTAGGTACCGGACCTTCCACGGCACTGGAACAGCAATTCTCATCAGATTTACAAGTGGATTCCCTCACGCCTCCTGCTATTATTTTATTGAGCGCAGATGACAGGAGCGTAAATCCGGCAAACTCACTCGCATATTTCACCGCGCTCATATCCAAAGGAATCTCCGCCTCTCTCCACATATATCCGACCGGAGGACACGGCTGGGGGTTCGCATCTTGCCCTTGGAAAACAGAAATGCTCGCCGAGCTTGCATCATGGCTTGCTCGATGAGCATCAAAACCTTTTAAACGATTTTGCACAGCTGCTAAAAAATCAGCCGCAGACACCCTAAGATATCTGCGGCTGAAATATTAAAGAATACTTTTATTCTGCTTTGCCGTTGCTGCCGAGAACGTTTACAATTTTGTGCTTGTAAAGTTTCTCCATTTCGTCACGAGCCGGACCGAGGTATTTGCGCGGGTCAAATTCACCGGGCTTGGTAGCGAACACTTCACGAACAGCAGCTGTCATAGCGAGACGGCTGTCTGAGTCGATGTTGATTTTGCATACAGCGCTCTTAGCTGCCTTGCGGAGTTCCTCTTCGGGAATACCGATAGCATCGGGAAGTTTGCCGCCATATTTGTTGATGGTGTCAACATATTCCTGGGGAACTGAAGAAGAACCGTGGAGCACAATGGGGAATCCGGGAAGTTTCTCCATAACTGCGTCAAGCACTTCAAAAGCCAATGGGGGCGGAACAAGACGACCCTCTGCGTTGCGTGTGCACTGCTCGGGTGTGAATTTGTATGCGCCGTGTGATGTGCCGATTGAAATAGCGAGGCTGTCGCAACCTGTGCGTGTTGCAAAGTCGATAACCTCTTCAGGGTTGGTGTAGGTGTGGTGGTCAGAAGAAACCTCATCCTCAACACCGGCGAGAACGCCGAGTTCACCTTCTACAGTCACATCATACTGGTGAGCGTAGTCAACAACTTTCTTTGTGAGGGCAACATTTTCCTCATAGGGAAGATGTGAACCGTCAATCATAACAGAAGAGAAACCGTTGTCGATACAGCTTTTGCAGAGCTCGAAGCTGTCACCATGGTCGAGGTGGAGCACAATCTGGGGATTTTCCCAACCGAGTTCCTTTGCATATTCAACAGCACCCTGCGCCATGTAGCGGAGAAGAGTTGCGTTTGCGTAGTTACGCGCACCCTTTGACACCTGAAGGATAACGGGAGATTTCTCTTCAGCTGCAGCCTTGATGATAGCCTGGAGCTGCTCCATGTTGTTGAAGTTGAAAGCGGGGATAGCGTAGCCACCCTTGATAGCCTTTGCAAACATTTCACGGGTGTTTACAAGACCAAGTTCTTTGTAACTTACCATTTTGGTTCTATTTTTGGTGAAAAAATTATTTGTTACGGTTATGTAGCGCAAAAATACAAAAAATGCCGATTAAAATAACTGCACTTACATTTAAAATGTCCTAATTTATTTTTCATCCGATTTTTTGCGCAGGTGCAGCATGGCATGGACGCACCCGACAAAGAGCGCTCCCCCCGCTATGTTGCCTACTGTCGCAGGAACAAGGTTGTCCCACACAAAAGACCACACGCTCACATCCGCTCCCTCGAGCATGCCCAGCGGAATGAAAAACATATTTGCGATGCAGTGTTCATAGCCAAGTGCCACAAACGCCATGACCGGCAGCCAGCATGCAGCCATCTTCTCTATCAGCGAATGACCTGCAAGAGCAAGCCACACGGCAAGGCACACGCACCAGTTTGCACCTATGCCTTTGACAAATACAGTCAGCCACGACATTGACACCTTAGCCTCGGCAACCCTGATGATAGCGCCATGCCACGGCTCAGGCGTTGTAAGCCCGGCATAATAGACAAGCAGCCATGCGAAGCCAAATGCACCGATGAAATTCCCCACATATACAATCGTCCAGTTCTTCGCTACTTCGGCAACACCAAAATCACCGCGCATAAAGCCTGGCACAAGCAGCGCATTGTTGCCGGTGAAAAGCTCCGCGCCGAGAACTACAACGAGAATCAGACCGATTGGAAACATCACTCCGCTCAATAGCCGCTGCATTGCAGGGTTCGCGGCGGTAATCTCCGGAAAACCGAATCCAACCATCACCGAAAGGATTCCTCCAAGGGCTATATAGCACCCTGCGAGGATTGACAATATCACCAACCTGCCTGTCTTCGCAGTGGTATCCACTTTTGCCCTGCCGACATTTACCGACAGCTCGGCGATTTCTACCGGGGTTCTCACATCCATAATCTTATTTGGGGTTTTAGCCGGGAGCATACACCCGCGGCGGATTCATAAAAATGCAAGCGGTCTGCCACAAGATGAAAATCTTGCAGCAGACCGTTTGTTTGTTCTCTATTGTCTGTCAATTAAAGGCAGGCAGCCGGCTTATTCCTCTACAGTGCGGAGCTTCTGTACATAAACCGCCTTCATCATTTTCTTGCGGTTGCTAACCGAGGGCTTTTCAAAAGCCTGACGGCTACGGAGTTCCTTTACGATACCGGTCTTTTCAAATTTGCGTTTGAATTTCTTCAATGCTCTTTCGATATTCTCGCCTTCTTTAACTTGTACGATGATCATTTTTGTTATTTAGTTATTAATTAATTGCTTTGGGTGTTTTGCGCGGCAAAATTAAGCACTTTTTTCTTTTCAGCAAAATATTCCGCCGCATTTATACTCCATTTTTTGCAACAAATGCAACTTTTCTCTTCAAATCGTCCCTTTTCCTTTTTCATTTGGCGGTTTGCTTTGCCACATGGAATAATTTTCCTAATTTCGGAGTCGCAATCCTGTGCCGACACACCAACGGCACACCTTAAATAATATAGACCCATGAAACCATTGTCACGAGCCTTGCTTGCAATTGCTGCCGGAGCCTTAGTTGCTTGCTCACAGAGCGACCCGGCTGAAACTGATTATACCGCATATGTCAACCCATTCATCGGGGCTGCGGATAACGGGCACACTTTCCCTGGAGCTTGCCGCCCATTCGGCATGATCCAGACAAGCCCTGTCACAGGAGCTGTCGGGTGGAGATACTGCTCGGAATATGTTTACAGCGACTCAATTATATGGGGATTCACCCAGACCCATTTGAACGGCACCGGTTGCATGGATCTCGGCGACATCCTTGTCATGCCGTCCACTGGCGACCGGGACAGGGCGTGGGATGCATACCGAAGCCCGTTCAGCAAATCTACCGAGGAGGCTACTCCCGGATATTATGCAGTAACCCTTTCAGCTCCCGATGTAAGGGCTGAGCTCACCGCATCCACAAGAGCGGCTTTTCATAGATACACATATAATAATGCCGACTCGGCATCCCTGCTGATTGACCTGCAGCATGGTCCTGCATGGAGCGAAGGGCAATACCACGGTCAAGTGCGCGAATGCGAAACACAGTGGGAGGATGAATACACTCTTACCGGAATGGTTCGCAATGCCGTATGGGTCAACCAGCGTTACTACTTCGTCATGAAGTTCAACCGCGCTGTCACAGATACAATCATGCTAAGAATGTCCCAGGGAGAACGCGGGCAGCGAATTGTCGCATCATTTGATATGCAGCCTGGCGATACTCTTTTGATGAAAGTCGCTATGAGCACAACCGGAATACCCGGTGCAAAGGCAAACCTTGAAGCGGAGATTCCCCACTGGAACTTTGAGGATGTACGCGAGCAGGCTAAAGGCGAATGGAATTCATACCTCGGCAGAATTGAGGTGGACGGCACAGACGATGAAAAAACCAATTTCTACACCGCCTTCTATCACGCTATCATACAGCCCAATATCATCTCAGACATCGATGGTCAATATCGCACTGCGGCTGATTCTGTGGTGGCAGCTCCCGGCGGTGAATTTTACTCCACTTTCTCTTTATGGGATACATACCGCGCAGCCCATCCATTCTACACCCTCGCTACTCCTGAAAAAGTAGACGGCTTTGTCAACTCACTGGTAGCACAGAGCGAAGTGCAGGGCTTCCTGCCTATCTGGGGACTTTGGGGAGGAGAAACCTACACAATGATTGGCAACCATGGCGTTTCAGTAATTGCTGAAGCATACCGCAAAGGCTTCCGCGGCTTTGATGCAGAAAAAGCATTTGACGCCATCAAGCGCACCCAGACAGTCAGCCATCCTCAAAAGAGCGATTGGGAAAACTACACTAAATATGGCTATTTCCCCACTGACCTTACACCTGCTGAATCTGTATCATCAACTCTTGAAAGCTGCTATGACGATTATGCAGCCGCAGATATGGCATCGCTTCTCGGCAAACCGGAAGACGAAAAGATTTTCCGTGAACGCGCTGCATATTATAAGAATTTGTTTGACACTGAGACCAAATTCATGCGCCCGCGTCTTGCCGACGGCTCATGGAAAACACCTTTTGACCCATCCGGAGTCAGCCATGCGGAAAGCACAGGCGGCGACTACACAGAGGGCAATGCATGGCAGTACACATGGCATGTGCAGCACGATGTTCCCGGTCTGATAGAGCTCTTCGGTGGTGAGCAGCCATTCCTCAATAAACTCGACTCTGTTTTCAGTGTCACCCTCGTGACTACACAGAGCGATGTCACAGGGCTTATCGGGCAGTATGCTCATGGCAACGAGCCGAGCCACCATGTCACATACCTCTACACACTTGCGGGGCAACCATGGCGCACTCACGAACTTGTCCGCGAAGTGTTTGACAGGTTCTATCGTCCTGAACCGGACGGCTTGAGCGGAAACGACGACTGCGGTCAGATGTCTGCATGGTATATGTTCTCGGCAATGGGATTCTATCCGGTAGACCCCGTAAGCGCGAAATATGTGCTTGGCGCACCGCAGATGCCAGGATTCACCCTTCGCCTTGCGGAAGGCAAGACCTTTATAATCAAAGCGGAAGGCATCTCAGATGAAGCTAAGTACGTTGAAAGCGTAACGCTCAATGACAAGCCATATACCCTCCCGTACATCACCCATGCGGATATAACATCAGGAGGCAAACTGGTATTCAAAATGACTTCAGACAAATCCAAAGCTATAACATTTAACTAAACCATAAACAAAACACTATAATGAGCAAATATCCTAAAATTGGTATCCGCCCGACCATTGACGGTCGTCAGGGCGGCGTGCGCGAAAGCCTTGAAGAAAAAACAATGAGCCTTGCAAAGGCTGTTGCAGACCTAATCTCATCCAACCTCCGCAATGGCGACGGCTCACCCGTTGAATGTGTCATTGCTGACGGAACAATCGGTCGAGTTGCCGAAACAGCTGCTTGCGCTGAAAAATTCGAGCGTGAAGGTGTAGGCGCAACCATCACTGTTACATCATGCTGGTGCTACGGCGCAGAAACCATGGACATGAACCCTTATTGGCCTAAGGCTGTATGGGGTTTCAACGGCACTGAGCGCCCCGGAGCAGTTTACCTCGCTGCTGTGCTTGCTGCGCATGCACAGAAAGGACTTCCCGCTTTCGGCATCTATGGTCATGACGTGCAGGATCTTAACGACAATACTATTCCTGCCGACGTTGCTGAAAAGATTCTCCGCTTTGCACGCGCTGCTATGGCAGTGGCAAATATGCGTGGCAAATCATACCTTTCAATGGGCAGCGTGTCAATGGGTATAGCTGGCTCTATCGTAGATCCCGACTTCTTCCAGGAATACCTCGGAATGAGAAACGAATCTGTGGATCTCACCGAAATTATCCGCCGAATGACTGAGGGCATATATGACAAAGAGGAATATGCAAAAGCGCTTGCCTGGACAGAAAAATACTGTAAGGTTAATGAAGGCAATGACATTGCAAACCACTCTGAGAAGATGAAAACCCGTGACCAGAAAGATGCTGACTGGGATTTCATTGTAAAGATGACTATCATCATGCGCGACCTCATGAAAGGCAATCCCAAACTCCTTTCACTCGGATTCAAGGAAGAGGCTATGGGTCACAATGCTATCGCAGCAGGCTTCCAGGGTCAGAGGCAGTGGACCGACTTCTATCCCAACGGCGACTTCAGCGAAGCGCTCCTCAACACATCATTTGACTGGAACGGCATTCGTGAGGCATTTGTGCTCGCTACCGAAAATGACGCTTGCAATGGCGTTGCCATGCTCTTCGGTCACCTCCTTACAAACCGCGCTCAGATTTTCTCGGACGTGCGCACATACTGGAGCCCCGAGGCTGTCAAGAGGGTTACAGGCAGGGAACTCAGCGGAAGAGCNNCTGGAAGCCTGCTGCGATAGCATTGATAATCCACCTCATCAATTCAGGCGCTACAACACTTGACGGCTCAGGACAGGCTACCGAAAATGGAGAACCTGTGATGAAAGAGCATTGGAACATGACCAAGGAAGATGTTGACGCTTGCCTCAAGGCTACAACATGGTATCC
>DAAJ01000024.1 GCA_001701115.1 Bacteroidales bacterium GP2 | reverse complement strand
TGCGTTTGCACGTTTCTGAAATTTCTGCTAACTTTGTTGATATATGGCTATGAAAGGAAGAATAGATAATGCAACTGTCCAGCGTATTGTTGATGCTGCGGATATTGTGGATGTTGTAAGCGACTATGTGCGTCTTAAAAAGAGAGGTGCAGGCTACATAGGTCTATGTCCTTTTCATAACGAGAGGACACCCTCTTTTTCTGTCAGCAGAACTAAAGGCTTATGTAAGTGTTTCAGTTGTGGCAAAGGTGGCAGTCCCATAGGGTTTATCATGGAGATTGAGCAGATGAGCTATCCGGATGCACTGCGTTATCTTGCCAAGAAGTACAATATAGAGATTTCAGAAGAGGAGCTTACTCCGGAAGAGCAGGACAAGGAGAACACTCGCCAGAGCCTTTTGGCTCTTAACGATTTTGCTCTAAAGTATTTTGAAAACAACCTGCTCAAAACCACTGAAGGGAGGAATATTGGATACTCCTATTTCAGAGAGAGAGGTATAAACGACCGGATGATTGAAAGATTTCATCTTGGTTATTCGCTTGATAAGCGTGATGCCTTGTTTAACGCAGCAGTCCAGGCTGGATATACTGAAAAATACCTTGAAGAAACTGGCTTGTGTGTCCGTACTGAGAGCGGAGGATGGCGTGACCGTTTCAAGGCACGCGTAATGTATCCCATTTTCACTATCAGTGGTAAAGTTGTAGGTTTTGGTGGAAGAACCCTCCGGAAAGACAAAGATATCGCGAAGTATGTAAATAGCCCTGAAAGCGAAATCTACCGTAAAAGCTATGAACTCTACGGTTTATACCAGGCTAAAACTGCGATTGTAAAAAAGGACAATTGCATTCTTGTTGAAGGGTATATGGATGTGATATCCATGCATCAGGCTGGGGTTGAGAATGTAGTGGCTTCTTCTGGAACATCCCTTACTGAGGGGCAGATTCGTCTGATTCACCGTTTTACTGACAACATCACTGTAATATATGATTCAGATGCTGCAGGCATAAAAGCTTCTTTGCGCGGCATAGATATGCTCCTTGCAGAAGGCATGAAAGTTAAGGTGCTTCTTCTTCCGGAAGGGGATGACCCGGATTCATTCGCCCAGAATCACTCTTCAACTGAAGTAGAGGACTATATCCGCGAAAATCAGAGTGATTTCATAGCCTTCAAGACAAAAATACTTCTATCCGGTGTTGAAAATGACCCGATTAGCCGTTCAAAAGTCATCACTGACATAGTACGCTCAATTTCCGTTATCCCGGACCAGATAATGCGCACTGTCTATATTGCCGAGTGCAGCCGCTCACTTGGAATTGACGAAAAAGTGCTTGCTCTCCAGGTGACTAAATTCATTGCGGAAAAAGCGGAGAAAGATTATAATGATGCCGCCAGAGAGCGAAATCTCAAATCTGTACAAGCAGAACTTAACCCCTCGGAGAAAGCGCCGGCGGTAGAACCGCAGCCAAAGGTTGTTGTGGCGAATACCTTTATAGCACCATATGAAAAAGAAGTGTTACGCTACGTTGTGCGCTATGGAATGGTTTATCTCGGCGATATGGCTGGCGAAGATACGGATGAGTTTATTCCGTTCAACGTCTTGGAGTATGTGAAAAATTCGATGGCGGATGACGGGCTCGAATTTACCACCGACCACTACCGCAAGACTTTCGAGCACATTACCGGTTTTGTTGACAAGCACTGGAATCTTGACAAGAAGCGGTTTGAAGAAAATCTTGAATTGAAGCGTAAAGAGTTCATGGATGAAGGATTTGCCAAAATCAGGGAAACAGCAGGTGATTTGACAGAGATACATCGTCTTGAAGGCGAACTTAAAGACAGGGTTGAGAGTAATCTTCAGGAAATGCGCAAAGAGTTTGAGAATACTTATCTTGTTAAGATGCTGATATCTTCTCCGGATAGGATAGTGCGTGAAGTAGCCTCTGACCTCGCTGATGAAAAGCATAAGCTGAGCAAAATCCACACCAAGTATTCTGCGATAGAAACAGAGCGCGACAAACTGAAGGATCTTGTGCCGATGGCATACTACAATTTGCAGGAAGCCATCATAGAAACCCTGATAAAGGAGATTCTTGAGCAAATTCGTGAAGAGTGCAAGGCAACCCCCAGAAATGACAATCTCATTGTAGAACTCATGCGTAAGCATGCGGAATACAATGAGATGAAAAAAGAATTGGCGCGTTATCTCGGTGAAAGGATCATTGCGCCCAGAATACGCTGATGTTACAATTTACCGACCGAAAGCCTTGAGCATCAGCCCAACTCTTTCCTGAAGACCGAACATTAGGTTCATGACATGCACAGCAGCACTTGCGCCCCCCTTGAGTGATTCATCTATTACTGAAGATATCACCAGCGTATTGCCGTTTTTGCCAACGCGCATCAGGCATTTGTTTGTGCCACGTACCTCGCCGAGGTCAGGATGGCTTTCGCTCAAGAAAGTAAATCCGTGATCCTCATAAAAAGTGTCGTAAATATCCTTTATGTCATCCTCGCTAATGGGAGTGTCAAGATAAATAGTGGCTGCGAGCCCGGTATCCCAGCCTCCGGCGGTGGCAACCAGACGGATATTGCTGTTGAAACTTGACTGGAGAACCTGAAGGGCTTTGCGTGTCTCTTCAATCTCCTCGTGGTCAAGTATTACAGATGCTTCCCCCGGTTTTTCATTCCCGCTTGTCGCTGATGAAACGCAACTGACATGTATATCGCTGTTCAGCAGCAGGTTCTTGGCAAGAGGAAGCAATGAAAGCAGCATTATGGTAGCGTATGGACCGGGTACTGCAGCTCTTTTTGCTCCGCGAACCAGAGGCTTGCGGTTCAATTCCGGCAACGCATATACCCATCCGCTCTCAGCGTCTTCCGGCATGCGGAAATCCGGTGAGAGATCTATTATTTTAAGGTCTTCCGGAATATTATGGCGCGAGATATACCTTTCAGAATCACCATCTTCAGTGTAGCACATAAAAAGGACATCTATATCTTCCGGCGATTTTTCTCCGGAAAAACGCATATATGTTTCACCGGTAAGCCCTCGGTGGCGTTGCGATAGCAATGCGCCTTCCTCCTCAGGAGCGCTTACCCATATAAGTTCCACATCCGGGTGGGTGATAAGAATTCTTATGAGATCACCTGCGGTTTCAGAATCACCGCCTATAATGCCTGCGCGTATCATGATATTTATTTTTGGTTTCTGTTAAATTCATTGTGGGCTGCCTCCATGACACTCTGTGGAAGCACACGTGAGAGTGCTGCAAAAACTGCATCCATTGGAGCATTTTCCCTTAGGGCGACAAAAACTGTATCCGCTCCGGCAATTGTGCCAAGAATATAAGGAGTGTCCAGGTCATCGATGTCGTATGCAACGCCACCCGCATACCCGTTACGTGTGCGTATAACCACAAGCTGCCCGCTAACGCTAATACCCTCAATGGCTACACGGCTCACTTTGTCAACTGTAGCTTGCTCTATCACCTTGTCTGTCGGCAGTCCGCTCCCTATGACATACCTGTAGCCTCCCATCTCGGTTGCTACTTTTGAAGTGCGCAATGTCTTTAAATCCCGTGACAGGGTAGCTTGGGTTACGGAGCAATCCCGGCTGCGGAGCAGATCCAGCAACTCCTCCTGGCTTCCAACTATGTTGTTGAGAAGAATGTCTGCAATGGCGGTCAGTCGTGCTTGTCGCTTGTTCATTGTCCTGAAAATTACATTTATTCCGGATATTTATTCATTTGCAAATGTAATTATATTTTCACAATTAGCAAAACACACATCGGTTTTACGAGATTTTGCACATTATTCATTTGCAGATACTGTGGATTTTATGATTTTTTGTGAACGAGGGTTCATAGATTATGTCTACCTTTGCACCGCGCTATGTGTATATGTGTAAGTGGCGCTAAATGTCTTATCACATTTCAGGTAATGAAAAGATATAACTTATTGAATAATGTGTTTGGCTGGTTCTGCTTCTTGGTCGCAGCAATTACATATCTGCTCACCATTGAACCTACAGCCAGTTTCTGGGACTGTCCCGAGTTTATCCTACAGGCATTCAAGCTCGAAGTAGGTCATCCGCCGGGCAACCCTATTTTTATGCTTGCGGGTCGTTTCTTCGTTAATTTTGCCGGAGGAGATGTTTCCAAAGTGGCGATGTGTGTAAATGTAATGTCAGCCCTGCTCAGCGCTGCAACAATTTTGCTGCTTTTCTGGACAATCACTCATCTTGTAAAGCGCCTTATCGTATCTGACTCGGCAACAGCGGTTTCTCCATTGAAGATGCTTGTTATTTTCGCATCAGGACTTTGTGGTGCGCTTGCATACACATGGAGCGATACCTTCTGGTTCTCTGCTGTGGAGGGTGAGGTTTATGCGTTCTCATCTTTCTGCACAGCTTTGGTCTTTTGGCTGATTTTGAAGTGGGAGAGCCGTGCCGATGCCCCGCATAGCGATAAATACCTTGTGCTCATTGCCTATGTGATAGGTATTTCAATTGCAGTGCACCTGCTTAACTTGCTCTGTATTCCCGCTATCGTGCTGGTGGTATATTACCGTAAATGGAAGGACACAACTGCCAAGGGATCGCTTATTGCGCTTCTTGTTTCATGTGTGATAGTTGGACTGATACTTTACGGACTTGTTCCGGGATTCATAGAGATGGCGCAGTATTTCGAGCTGTTCTTTGTGAATGTCTTGCATTTCAGTTTCAATGCCGGCACTCTCATTTATGCTATTATTTTGGTCGCTTCCTTTATATGGGCTATTCGTGAGCTTTACCGTCAGAAAAGCATCTCTGCTATTAGATGGTCTGTGCTTGTGAGCATTACCCTTTCAGGAATGTTATTTATAGGTGATAGCCTCTGGATTCCTGTTCTATTGACTATTGCTCTTGTGGTTTGGCTCTTCAAGGCTAAGAAATTGCCGGTGCGCATTCTCACTCTGGTTGTGATGAGCACATTCGTTATATTTATCGGTTACTCATCCTATGCGCTGTTGCTGATCCGTTCATCTGCCCACACTCCCATGAACCAGAATGCACCGGACAATGTGTTTGCTCTCGCGTCATATCTTAACCGTGAGCAGTACGGCGACCGTCCTTTGATTTATGGCGAGACACTTAATTCCAAACCGGTGTATGAGGTGACTGAGAATGGAAACCAGCAGCCTGTCACCTCCGAAGGAAAAGCATTGTATTCAAAGAAGGTCAAAGAGACACCTGATGAAAAAGACTCTTACCTCCTTACAGGATATAAGAAAAATTATAAGATGACTCCTGAGCTAAATATGCTCTTCCCACGCATATATAGCAGCACGGATCCGCATCCGCAGGCTTATGTTGACTGGATTGGCATGCAGGGTCGTCCTGTGGAAGCTACAACCTACGTGGACTCTGAAGGAAATCCGCTTCAGAAAAGGACCTTGATTAAGCCAACATTTGCTGAGAATCTCAGGTTCTTCATCACCTATCAGCTCAATCACATGTACTGGCGATATTTCATGTGGAATTTTGCCGGGCGTCAGAATGATATTCAGGGTAATGGTGAGGTTAACCAAGGCAACTGGATTAGCGGTATACCATTTATAGATAATCCTCGTCTTGGTGACCAGTCCCTTCTCCCTGATGATTATGGTAAAGGAAACAAAGGACACAATGTTTTTTTCATGCTCCCCCTTATAATGGGCATTATCGGGCTTGGTTGGCAGGCGTTCACCTCCAAGCGCGGCATAGAGCAGTTCTGGGTTGTATTCTTCCTCTTCTTTATGACCGGTATCGCTATTGTCCTTTATTTGAACCAGACTCCCGCGCAGCCTCGTGAACGAGACTATGCATTTGCCGGCTCCTTCTATGCTTTCGCTATTTGGATTGGAATGGGAGTGGTTGGTATTTGGAGGCTACTTGATGCTGCTCTCAAGCCGTCACCGAAGAAAAATGCAAAGCCTGAAGAGAAAGAGGCTATGATGGCTAAATATAATAAGGAGTCACACAAAATCAGCACATTTGCTGCGGTGATTGCAACTATTATAGGTATAGCTGTTCCTTTGCAGATGGTTTCTCAGACATGGGATGACCATGACCGTTCCGACCGTTATACCACCAGAGATTTCGGCAATAACTACCTCAACTCGCTTGATGAGAATGCTATCATATTCACAAACGGTGATAATGACACATTCCCGCTGTGGTATGCACAGGAGGTAGAGGGCACCCGCACAGATGTAAAGGTGGTGAACCTGTCATATCTTACCACTGATTGGTATGTGGACCAGGTGCGTCGTCCCTCATACGAAGCTCCCGGTATAGACATGCAGGCAACTCCTGCCGATTATGCTTATGACCGTCTCCAGTATAGTTATATCATCGAGCCGGACACAATGCCTGTAAATGCTCTCTCATCTCTGCGCAGCTTGTACTCTCCGGAATCAAGAAAGAACTTCTGGGGTGTGCCGGTTATTAAGTACCCGAATATGTACATTCCCGTAGACACTGCCGCTGCAGTGAAGTCAGGGCGTATTTTTGCAGATGAAGTAGATGCCGCGGATAATATTATTCCTTTGAACATGAGTGGTGCAACCGGGCTTACTCTCAGCCAGGTGATGGCGCTTGACATGCTTGCTACTTCTGCTTCAAATGGTTGGAACAGACCCGTGTATTTCGCTATGACAGTGCCTCAGAGGTATTACCTTGGGCTTACACCATACCTGCGTAGTACCGGTCTTGCTTATGAAGTAAGTCCTATTCCTAATGCTGACCCTGAAAAGACAGGTGTCAACCTGGACAAGATGTATGACAACATCAAGGAGCGTTGGGCATGGGGAGGATTGGACAAGATAACCGATTCCTCACAGATTTATCTTGATGAAACTGTTCGCCGCATGGTCACAACCCATCGCTCTGCAATGGTCGATCTTGCAGAGGCATATCTGTATCAGGCATGGGAATCAGAACTCATGTTGAAACGAGATTCCGCAGGCACATATCTTACCGATTTCTCACGCAATGAACTGCCTAAAGTACGCACCTCCAGCTATGCACGCGCAAAAGAAATCCTCGATCTCATGCGTGAAAAGCTCCCTGTTGCCGCTCAGCCATATTCTGTGCAGATAGGGCAGCAGATTGCCGAAATATACCTTGGCGTAGGGGAGGCTACCGGTGATGACGAAGCAATAGAGACTGCATTGGATATCTTGCGAAAAGAGATTGACCGCTACGCTATGAATGTGGTTTACTATCAGAGCCTGTCACCAGCGAAGTACTCTACTTTGCCTAATACTGACAAATACATTGACCGATTCTATCTCCTTGAACTGCTGCAATCATATGTGAATGGTGGAGGAGATGCCGCAGAGATTCAGAAGCATATTGAAGACCTTGGGGTTGATATTGAGCGCCAGGCTCGCTTTCACGACCAGACCTCAAAGGCACGGTCTAATTAATCGGTAATATTGTCTAAACTTATTGAGCAACCGCCGCTGCTGTATCGCCTCCTTTTTCCGGAGGCGATATGGCGCGTGCGCCGCAAAGAGCGTAAGGTTGTATATCTGACCTTTGATGACGGTCCTATCCCGGAAGTTACTCCATGGGTTTTGGATTTGCTTGATAGTTACGGAATCAAGGCTACTTTTTTTCTTGTTGGTGACAATGTGCGTAGAAATCCACAGCTGTTTGAAGAGATTAAGAAGCGTGGTCATAGCTATGGCAACCACACCATGCATCATCTTCAAGGATTCAAAGTGCGCTCTATCAAATATATGCGGGATCTCACAGAAGCGGATAGGATTATTAAAAGTCCTCTCTTCCGTCCTCCCCATGGTCTAATCCGATGGTCACAGGCGCGGTCTATAAAAAAGCATTATAATATTATAATGTATGACCTCGTTACGCGTGACTACAGTAAGCGGTTGTCACCGCAGGACGTGCTTGGAAATGTGAGGAAGTACACTCGCAACGGTTCTATAATAGTGTTCCATGATTCCCTGAAAGCGGAAAAGAATCTTAGAGCTGCGCTTCCTGCAGCAATTGAATGGTTGAAATCAGAAGGTTATGAGTTTCTCCCCCTGCCAATGTAATCACGAGTCCTTGCAGCCGGTCCTTACCTGCAAGGCGGTCGGCGCATACAGTTTCGGCATTGCAAAGGCTGCTCCTGTGGATGAAGTCGATAATAAGTTATATGGTGCATGGATTGAAAAAGGGTTCCATGAAAATATGGGATACATGGAAAACCATCGTGAAATCCGTCTTGACCCTTCGCTGCTTCTTGATAATGCGAAGAGCGTTATTGTTTGCGCTTTTCCATATACCCGTCCCATTGATGTGGAGTGGCAGCCGGGTGCGTTGCGCATAGCATCCTATGCTTTGGGGGATGACTACCATGAAGTTGTGAGGCGCCGTCTTGAAATCGCTGTAGGTCGCATGAAGGAGCTGTGGGGAGGGGAGTATCGGATTTGTGTTGACACAGCGCCTTTCCGCGAGAGGTATTGGGCTGCGCGGAGCGGAGTAGGTTATATTGCCCTAAACGGGCTTCTTATGGTTCCCGGTGCCGGCAGTTGTTTTTTCCTCGGTTCAATCATTACAACCATAGATATTGTGCCCGATGAGCCAAGTCCGCTTAACTGCGGGAACTGCCGAAGGTGCGTGGCTTGCTGTCCCGCTGGAGCGCTTGTTGATGCGCCGATGCCTGAAGGGAAAGGGCGCACATTTGTGGATGCACGCAAATGTCTTTCTTGCCTTACTATAGAACACCGTGGGGAACTGCCCGAAGGTTTGAAGCTCGGCAACAGGTTGTATGGCTGTGACACATGCCAGTCTGTTTGTCCCCACAACCGTCTTACGGAAGCACCTCAACCGCTCCCTGAATTTGAGCCCCGTCCTGAATTGCTTGGTTTGACAAAAGAAAAAGTGTTGGGTATGACCCATGAGGAATACTGTCGCATCTTCAAGGGTTCTGCTATAAAAAGGGCAAAATTGGAGGGACTGAAGCGCAATGCCAAGCACTGCAATTGACATTGTAATGTGAAATGACCGGCACTTAAATCTAAGAACTATCGCCGTAAGATATGTGTTATTAAGAGGCAATTCAACACATTATGGCAGATTCAGTTTTATCATATTTCGCGGAGCTGCTGCGCTCCAACCCGGTTGTGCCGATTTTCATAACCCTTGGGCTTGGTTTTTGGCTCGGAAGTCTCAAAATCAAAAGTTTTTCACTTGGACCGGTTACTGCCACCCTTTTGGTGGGTGTGGTTATAGGTCAACTTGATATTCCTATTGGTGAACCGCTTAAAACTGTGGCATTCATGTTGTTTCTGTTTGCCATAGGTTACAGTGTAGGTCCGCAGTTCTTCCGTTCTCTTAAAGGCGATGGCATCAAGCAGATAGTTTTCGCGCTCATAGAAGGGGTGCTTTGTGTTATTGTCTGTATCATAGTCGCGAAAATCATGGGTTATAATACAGGTACGGCTGTCGGGCTTTTTGCCGGATCGCAGACAGTATCGGCTGTAATCGGTGTCGGTGGTGACACGATAAGTTCATTGCCGATAGCTCCTGAACTCAAGCAGAAATTTATCGGCATGATTCCCTCAAGTTACGCAGTCACTTATGTGTTCGGCACAATTGGTTCGGCATGGGTTATCGCTAACCTTGGACCGAGGCTGTTGGGAGGATTGAAAAAAGTTAAAGCGGAAATAGCTGAGATAGAAGCGGAGATGGATGAAGGCGAATTTGCTCCTCAACCAAGTTTGATTGTTGCGAACCGTCCGGTATCTTTCCGTGCATACCGCGCTGAAACAGATTATTTCAATAAGCCGCGCACTGTGGTTGAAATTGAGGATGCCTTCCGCAAACTTGGTCACCGGCTTTTTATCGAGCGCCTGCGCGTTAAAGGTGAGATTGTTGATGTTGAGCCGGATGTAAAGGTTAGGAAAGGAGACATAATAGTTATTGGCGGACGCCGCGAAATTGTTGTTGAGGAGGCGGGGATTATTGGGAGCGAGGTCGTAGACCATGACCTGTTGAATTTTGAGGCTGAGAATCTGCCGGTGACAGTGTCAAAGAATGGCGGAGCCGGTATGACTCTGCGCGAACTGAGGAAAGCCGACTATATGAGCGGAGTGATGATTAAAAGCATTACGAGGAATGATGTCGTGCTGCCGCTGCGTGGCAGCACGATGCTCCAGCAGGGTGATGTGGTCGTTCTCGTAGGATTACAGAAAGATGTGGGTTAAGACCCATATTATCCATAAGCNNTGGCTGAGGCGGTTGGCGAAATAGGTTATCCGGATCGCAAGACAGAGACAACTGATATAGTTTTTGTGGGTCTTGGCATTGGAATCGGCTGCTTTATAGGTGCCCTCTGTTTTCATCTCGGCGGCATCCCTTTGTCATTGAGCACAAGCGGCGGTGCCCTTCTTGCCGGCTTGTTTCTGGGCTGGCTTCGCAACCGTCGACCCACCTTCGGGCGTATTCCAAGTTCGGTAGTTTGGCTTATGGATAATATGGGTCTTAACCTATTTATTGCAATTGTGGGAATAGCGGCTGGTCCTACATTCATCTCTGGCTTGCAGGAAGCAGGCATCGGATTATTTTTTGCCGGAATAGTCTGCACCTCTTTGCCTATAATACTGGCAATTTTAATCGGTGCAAAACTGTTCAAGTTCCCGGCTGCGGTAACCCTCGGCTGTGTTGCCGGAGGGCGAAATGCCGTTGCCGCTTTGGGAGCTATTCAGGATAACCTTGACAGCACTTTGCCTGCAATGGGCTATACAGTCACTTATGCAGTTGGTAATTTCGTGTTGATTTTTGCCGGCATAGTCATAGCTTTGCTCGTATAGCACGCCGGAAGATGCTTTTTTGCTTAGGTTATTAACATATATTGTGGTATAGCGGAATCATATTTGATTTGGAATGATTATTTTTGTAATCACGTTTCATAACGAAATCTAATTACCTAAATATTATACCAAATCATGAAAAAGACAGTGATGAGCGTAGGGTGCGCCATGATAGCCTCAGCTATGCTTGCTGCCTCACCCGCGCTTAAAGGCTTCTATTACGGAGATGCTGCCGCTCCTGCGGGACACGAATGGCAGAGTCCGGACTCCATTGCTTACAACAAGGAGCAACCGAGAGCTACTTTTTATTATTTTGCCGACACTGAAAGCGCCAGAAAGGTGCTTCCTGAAAATTCATCCTATTGGATGAGCCTTGATGGCACATGGAAATTCAATTGGGTTCCGGAGCCGTCACAGAGGCAGGTGGATTTCTACAAACCTGACTATAATGTCAGCGCATGGGACAACATTGAAGTTCCCTCCAACTGGAATATAGTTGGATTGCAGAAAGACGGTTCGCAGAAGTACGGAAAACCTATCTATGTGAACCAGCCTGTGATTTTCTATCATAGGGTAGCTGTTGACGACTGGCGTGGAGGCGTGATGAGGACTCCTCCAGAAGACTGGACCACATACAAGTTCCGCAATGAAGTGGGTGCCTACCGCCGCACTTTCACTGTGCCTGAATCTTGGGCTGGACGTGAAGTTTATATCAGCTTTGACGGTGTTGATTCATTCTTCTACTTGTGGATTAATGGAAAATATGTCGGTTTCAGCAAGAACTCACGCAATGCGGCTCGTTTCGACATCACAAAATATCTTGTAAAGGGTGAAAATGTTGTTGCTGTTGAGGTGTACCGCAACTCAGACGGTTCTTTCCTTGAATCACAGGATATGTTCCGCCTCCCCGGTATCTTCCGCACCGTTGCGCTATATTCAACATCACCGGTACAGGTTCGTGACCTCGTTGTAATTCCTGACCTTACAGACAATTATACCAAAGGTCTGCTGAATATCACTGCGTCTTTGCGCAACTTCACCAAAAAGGACGTTAAGGATTGCAAGATGGTTTACACCCTCTATGCAAACAAGCTTTATAGCGATGACAATGAGAAAGTTGCTGGTGTTGAAGTTTCGTCAGCAGCGGTAAATGTGGCAAAAGGCGGCGAGGCTGAGGTGAAAACAACCCTTACTCTCGATGACCCGAAGAAATGGAGTGCTGAATCTCCCTGGCGTTACACTCTCGTTGGTCAGCTCGTAGACAAGAAAGGCAAGGTGCTTGAAACCGTTTCCGCTTATGTCGGATTCCGTAAAGTTGAGCTTAAAGATACACCCGCCGAAGAGGATGAGTTCGGTATTGCAGGAAGATATTTCTATGTAAACGGAATGCCGGTTAAACTCAAAGGTGTTAACCGCCATGAAACCAGTCCTGCCGTCGGTCATGCAGTAAGCCGTGACTGGATGGAAAAAGAGGTTATGATGATGAAGCGCGCTAATATCAACCATGTGCGCAATTCCCACTATCCTGATGCTCCGTACTGGTACTATCTCGCTGACAAGTACGGTATCTATCTGGAAGATGAGGCTAACCTCGAATCCCATGAGTATTATTATGGCAAAGCGTCACTCTCCCATGTTCCCGAATGGGAAAATGCCCACGTTGCAAGAGATATGGAGATGGTGCACTCTACAGTCAACAGTCCTTCAGTGGTGATATGGTCGCTTGGCAATGAGGCTGGACCCGGCAAGAACTTTGAAACCTCTTACGCTGCTATCAAGGCATTTGACACCAGCCGCCCTGTGCAGTACGAACGTAACAATAATATTGTTGACATAGGTTCAAACCAGTATCCATCTATCGCATGGACCCGCGAGGCTGTCAAAGGAAATATGAAAATCAAGTATCCTTTCCATATCAGCGAATACGCTCACTCAATGGGTAATGCTGTCGGCAACCTTGTTGATTACTGGGATGCAATCGAAAGCACCAACTTCTTTATGGGAGGTGCAATCTGGGACTGGATTGACCAGTCGCTCTATAATTACGATTCTGAAACCGGTGACCGTTACCTCGGTTTCGGTGGTGACTTCGGTGACAATCCTTCAGATGGTCAGTTTGTGATGAACGGCATTATTTTCGGTGACATGACACCGAAGCCACAATACTTTGAGGTTAAGAAAGTCTACCAGAATGTTGCCGTTAAGCCGGTGGATATGTCAAAAGGCAAAATCGAGATTTTCAACAAAAACTATTTTGAGCCTTTGAATGACTACACAATCGGTTGGGAGCTTATACAGAATGGCGTGCCTGTGCAGAGCGGTGATGCTCTCATCGGTCCGAAAATGGCTCTTGGTCCACGCCAGGCTCTCCAGTACACTATTCCTTACGATCTTTCAAAGCTCGACCCCAATGCTGAGGCGTTTGTAAACATTTCTTTCAAACTCGCTTCTGACAAGCCGTGGGCAAAAGCGGGATATGAGCAGATGAACGAGCAGCTCGCCGTTTCAGGTGCTCGTCAGGTTCCGGCTATTGCAGCAAACGGTTCAGAACTCAATACCGTAGTGGCAGATTCACTGATCACTGTCACAGGTGACGGATTCAAAGCTACCTTCAATCCTGCGACTGGTGCACTCAATGGCTTGACTTACAATGGTAAGCAGATAATCGCTCCCGGCAGTGAACTTGCCCTCGATGCTTTCCGCGCATATCTCAATAACGATGCTTGGGTATATGGTCAGTGGTTTACAAACGGTCTCTACAACCTCAAGCACAAAGCTACTGACGCATCTTTGTTTGACGGTGCAAACGGCACTAAGATTATCAGCTTTACTGTTGAGTCTCAGGCGCCCAATGGAGGCAAGATGAAGGGTGGCAACGGTAACTCCCGTGGCACATACAGCATTGATGAAACCGACGCACAGCCTTTTGGCGACTCTGACTTTAAGTTTGTTACCAATCAGGTTTGGACAATCTATCCCGATGGCTCAATCGAACTTAATTCGGTAATCAATTCCAATAATCCGGCAGTTATTCTTCCCAGGCTCGGATATTCGGTTTCTGTTCCTGACAATCTTGATACATTCACCTATTACGGTCGTGGACCTGAGGAGAACTACAATGACCGCAAGACCGGGCAGTTTGTGGGACGTTACTCATCGAAAGTAGCTGACCAGTTCACCGACTACACCCGTCCGCAGAGCAACGGCAACCGTGAGGAGGTTCGTTGGGCAGCTCTGACTGACGCTAACGGTGGCGCTGTCTTCATTGCTCCCGAACTGATGTCTGCAACTGCAATCCCTTATACCGAGATGGAACTCTTCCTCGCGGATCATCCTTACAAATTGCCTAAGGATAACAGCAATGTTCTTCATCTTGACCTCGGTGTCACCGGTCTCGGAGGAGCAAGCTGCGGTCAGGGCGGTCCTCTTGATCCCGACAGAGTGAAAGCTGATGAACACCGTTTCTCTGTTATCATCCGTCCTGTTGACAAGGCAAATGTTGATGAGAAAGCAGCGGTTAAAGGAGCCGGTGTGCAGCCTATAAGTATCACTCGCTCTCGTGCAGGAATGGTTTCTATCAATTATCCTGATTCTGCGGCAACCATCATGTATCAGGTGAACGGAGCCAAGAAGCCTTCGGTTTATACCGGACCGTTTGAAATGAAGGCAGAGGGCACAATTACCGCATGGATCAAGTCTATGCCCACGCTTCAGGCTAAAGCAAAATTTTCTAAGATTGAAACTATCAAGACAGAGGTTATCCATGCCAGCAGCTTTGAGCCCGACTATGGCGAAGGAGCAAATCTCACCGATGGTGATCCGTCTACAATCTGGCACACCATGTACTCCGTTACAGTTGCTGGTTATCCCCACTGGGTTGATTTCGATGCTGGTGAAGTGAAGAATATCAAAGGCATACGTTATCTTCCCCGCCAGGATGGCAACACCACCGGAAATGTGAAGGATTATGAAATCTACGTGAGCGACAACACTGATGACTGGGGTACTCCCGTAGCAAAAGGCTCTTTCAAGGGCAGCAACCTTCAGGAAGTAATTTTCAAGGCTCCGGTGAAAGGCAGATATATCCGCTTCATGACACTCAACGCACAGAACGGACGCGACTATGCGAGCGGTGCTGAATTTGAAGTGATTGCGGAATAAGTGAATATTCCACAAAAATTAAATGCGGGTGTGCCATCTGGTTCACCCGCATTTTTTTATTCCAAATACTATCCAAACGTTTGGTAATATATAAAGAGTTTCCAGTATAGTAGAAACTTTTGCTAAAATCGTGAAGAGTTTCCAGTATAATAGAAACTTTCGTTGAAATCGCGAAAAGTTTCCAGTATAGTAGAAACTTTTGCTAAAATCGCGAAGAGTTTCCAGTATAATAGAAACTTTTTTTATTCAAGCGGATTATGTAGCGCTTATTTGTCGCTTCCGGCGATGAGCAGGCAGAGGCTTACTATAAGCAGGGCAAGGTCAGCTGTTTTTGCTTTAAGGTTCCCTTCGCGCAGCACTGTCGCACCATATATGAAGGGTACGATTACACTTCCGCGACGAATCATTGACACAATGGAAATCATTGAACCGTCAATGGAGAGGGAATAAAAGTATGCGATATCCGCAACAGTGAGGAAAATAGAGATAAATGGTATGCTCCACCGCCATATGAACCGGGTAGATACTCCTGCGGCATTCGGGTTTATCTGGCGGAGTGTGAATATGGTAAGCGTCATAAGGAGGCATTGGTAGAGCGAGTACCATGCCTGGACTTCGAGCGGCTTATAAAGAGTCATGAGGTATTTGTCATACAATCCGCTTACTGCTCCTAATACCGCGGCTCCGATTGCCATCCATATCCATTTTGATGACCGCAGGGAGAAACCTTCGCTTGCTCCTGCGCGTGATATCAGGAACAATGAGCAGAATCCGATTAATATTCCCACCCATTGAATCCAGTTGAGGTGTTCGCCGAAAATCAACACCGCGCCCACGAGCACCATTACAGGGCGCGATGCATTGATAGGTCCCTGGATAGTAAGAGGAAGGTGCTTGATGGCAAAGTAGCCTAAAAGCCATGAGGAGAGTACTATTATTGCCTTGACAAATATATGGAAGTGACCGATGCCGCTGTTGCCGAGACCGAAATAACCTTGTGCCGCTCCCGGCGCAATCACGGGGAGCATGAATATTGTGCCGAAAATGGTGTTGAGGAGCAGCACAATGAGAACATTGTTGCCGCGCACCGACATTTTCTTCATTATGTCATACACTCCGAGGCACAGAGCTGAGAATATTGCAAACAGAATCCACATGATTAAAAGAAGAATGCACCCTTGCCACAGCTCGGGTGCATCCAATTAATAATATCCACTAATGTTATCCGTACTTGCTTATTTTTCGGAGAGTAGGTTCGTCAATGATTTTAATCTGGCGACCGTCAACAATAAGAATCTTCTCGTTTACAAAGCTTGTGAGGGTTCGTATTGCATTGCTTGTTGTCATGTTAGAGAGGTTTGCAAGATCCTCACGCCCCATGTATATCCTTAGTGTTGTGCCGTCATCCTCATATCCGTAGTTGTCTTTGAGCACAATAAGCGCTTCAGCGAGTCGCCCGCGGATATGTTTTTGAGTGAGGTTTACAATTCGGGTATCGGCGCTGCCGAGATTGCGGGAAAGTTCATGGATGAAAAACCATGCGAGTTTCCTATTCTCGTCAATCATCTCCTCGACAACTTTCATTGGAAGGGAGCCAAGCACACTCGGCTCTATGGTCGCGGCTGTATGTACATAAAGTTCCTGCGCGAAATAAGCCCTGTAGCCGAAATATTGTACCGGTCTGATTAGTCGCGTAATCTGCTGGCGTCCGCCAACACCATCCTTGTATAACTTAGCTTTGCCTTTGAGCAGGCACCAGAGAAATTCCGGCTCCTCCTGTTCGGCATATATAATCTGATTCTTATTAAGATTATGAATCTTGAAATTATCGGTGATTTTACGTTTCTCGTCAGGAGAAAGGATGGTCCAAATCTCAGACAAATCGTGGGTCATCACCTTTTCAAGTGCCCTTTTTATCATATCGTTCCTATCGTAAAACAATGCTGTACGGCATAATTTTGTGCAAAGGTAATCAAAATTTGCAATAATTCACAAAAACATCCAAACTTTATCTCCTGATAAACAGCAAAACTGCCCCGGAAAGGCATTGAGAGCATTCCAGGGCAGCGGGGATATAGTTATGGTAAAATCAGCGGATGGAGCCGGAGTAGTAGAATGACAGTATGCGTTTGCGAAGCACGCTTTCGTACTTTGCCTGCACGGCATCGCTTACAGCTTTGATGTATGCTGTCTTTGCTTGCTCAAACTCAGTGGCGTTTGCCTTGCCGTAGTTGTATTTGAGCCGCATAGCTTCTAAAGCAGCTTCAGTAGCCTCGCTTGCAACCGCACTCGAAATCTTGCGTTTTTCAGCGGCAATGGCTTGGGTATAAGCTGTCTGTATTGCCTTGTACACTCGGTTTTTAGTGTCCGTGAGCTGCAACCGGGCGTTTATTTCCTGCACTCTTGCCTTGCGAACAGAATTCCTTGTCGAAAAGCCGTCGAAAATGGGTATGTTGAGCGAGAATGCGAGTGACTTGCTGAAATTGTGGCGCATCTGTGTGCCGAAGCTGTCAGAAGTGTATCCGCTTACAGTGTAGTAGTTGCTGCCAAGCCCTGCGCTGAATGAGAGAGTGGGTAGCCAGCCGCTTTTGGCGAGTTTCACTGCTTTTCCTGCCGACTCAACTCCAAGCTCTGATGCTTTGATGGAGTGGTTGGTGGCAAGCGCAGCAGAGTAGACGTTTTCGGCATTGTACAAGGGGAGGGGAGTTTCTGTGTCAACCGGTGCAATGTCAAATCCTTCAGGAGAGTCAAGTTCGAGAAGCTGTGACAGGTCTACCAAAGCAAGCGCGTAATTATTTTGTGCGGTAACTTCAGTGAGTTCATCTTGAGCGAGCTGCGACTTAGCCTGAAGCAAATCAAGTTCAGGAATCTTACCTGCTTCAAGGAGTTCCTGCCGGCGTTCAAGTTCAACAGTAGAGAGGCGCACCTGTTCCGCAGCGACTTTAACCATTTCCTGGCAGTACAGCGCCTGCAGGTACTGTGCAATGACATTGAGGGTAATATCGTCCTTGGCACTTTCAAGTTGCTCTACCATTGTGCGCAGGTTCGCCTTTGCGTAATCGAGGTTGCGCACGTTGCGGAGCCCTTGGAAAATAGGGAGCTGTAGTCCTACATTCCATCCGAAGTTGGATGTGTTGCGGTTCGCGTAAGTGTTTTCAGCTGTAAGTCCTCGCCCAAAGCTGAATGACTGGCTTGCCCCTGCGGCGACATTCGGCAGAAACCGGTCCTTCGCCTCTATTATGTCGAGCTCTCCGGAAACCGTGCTGAGTTCGCGGCTCTTGACGGTGAGGTTATGGTTCACGGCATAGGTTATGCAGCTGTCCAGGCTCCATGCCTGCGCAAAAACGGCTGAGGAGGAAAGCAGGACCGTGAGTGATATGATGATTTTCTTCATTTGGTGTTGCGTTTACTGTTTTTTGATAAGTTCGCCTCTCAGTTTAGCTATGCTGTCAATACCCTCTCTGACCTCAATCTTGATTCCGTCGCTATTGCCGGTAACAATAGGTATTCTCTTGAAGTTCTGTTCTGAAGCTGCGGTGTCGGTGAGGATGTAAACGAAAGTGCTGTCACCGGTGAACTCAACCACTGATTCCGGTACAGTGAGCACATTGCTGCTGTTGCTCAGGGTGACTGTTGCGTTGGCGCTGTAGCCGGAGCGGAGTGAGCCGATAGAGTCAATTTCAAGTGCCGCCTTGATTTCAAAAGTATTTGTGCCGTTCTCCTCAACTCCCTTAGGAGCAATGTATTCGATTGTTGCTTTGGGATGTGTGTCAGGCATCGCGCCTATGGCGATTGTCATTGGCATGCCAACCTTGAGCTGACCTACTTCGGTTTCGTCTACCTTGCCTTTGAAAATCAAGTTGGTCATATCGGCTATTGTTGCTACTGTTGTGCCGTCGTTGAATGTATTAGCCTGTATGACAGATGTTCCGACTTTTACTGGCACATCAAGGATGATACCTCCGATAGTTGCGCGTACAAGGGTGTTGCTCTCCTGCGCGTTGTATTTGCTGACGCCTTCGCGGACAATATTATAGGAGTCGTTTGCGGCGTCAACTTCGCGCTTTGCCTGCTGCCATGCAGTCTGTGAGGTTTCGTATTCCTCTTTGCTGATGATTTTCTTTTCGTATAGCAGTTTGTTGCGCTCAAATTTAGATGTTGCGTCTTCGAGCGAAATGCGTGCGCTCTCCACTCTGCTGAGTGCCGATGAAAGGGATGATGCTTCAGGAATCACCTTGATTTTGGCAATGATATCACCCTCTTTCACAACATCACCCGGTTCAACGTTTATTTCGGTTATGATGCCAGAAATCTGTGGCTTGATATTGATTTCGTCCCGAGGCTCGATTTTGCCGGTGAGGACTGTTGTCTTTTCAATTGTCCCGTTTTCAGGAGAAACAATAGCGTATTCGGTTTTCTCGGGTTTTGAGTTCAGATAGAGAAACACAAATGTTCCGATAAAGAGGATGCCTACGACAACCCAGAGCAGGATTTTGAAAAACTTTTTCATTTGTATATGTAAGTATTTAATTATTATTTCTTCATTTATTTGTCACGCATCGCCTCAACCGGTTTTATGCGCATAGCTTTTACTGCCGGTATGAGTCCGGCTACTGTGCCGAGCACAAGGAAGACAACCATGATGGTTATTGCATGGGAGAACTGCAGCTGGAAATGTGCGCTGCCGAGCCATTCATCGTATGTTGCATGGTCTACAATAGTGAGCACAAGGGTTGCAAAGCATATTCCGGCTATTCCGGCTATTGCGGTGAGCACCATTCCTTCCGACAGGATCTGCACTATGATGTCACGCGGTTTAGCTCCGATGGCACGGCGAATGCCAATCTCCTGAGTGCGTTCTTTTACAATAATCCACATGATATTGCCTACTCCTATGATTCCGGCTATCAGGGTACCCGCTCCAACGAACAGGGCAAGGAGGCTTACTCCGAGGAAAAGGTTGTCGACCATGCGGAATGCTTCCGCCATGTTCATCATCCTTATCGCCGGCTCATCATCCGGGTGGATAGGGTGGTTGTTTCGTATAGCCCTTATGATATAAGGTTTGAGTTCATCCGGGTCAGTGCCTCTTTTTGCAGTGAATATGAAGAAGCCCCAATTGTTCCTTAGGTTCAATGCACGGCGCATAGTGGAGCCGGGTATGATCGCGCTTTCATCAAGGCGGCTGCCTATGTTAGCCTCATTTGCCTGAGCCACCACTCCAACAACCTGGAAAAATACTTTTCCGATGCTGACGAATTTTCCAAGGCATTCTTCATTCCCGAAAATCTCATCTGCCACGCTTTTGCCTATAACGACAACTTTGCGGTTTTCGTACTCGTCAGTTTCGTTCAGCTGCCTTCCTTTTATGATGATAGGTTTTTGGATGGCAAAGAAGTCCGGGTCAACTCCGCTGACACTAAGGTTTTTGCCTTTAGTGCCGTAGGCGAGGTTGGTATAAAGGGTGCTTACACCGGAGGAGAGCTCAATGTCCGGAGTCATGCGGCGTATGTCTGCGAGGTCATTTTCATTAAGGCTCCAGCGCATGCCTTTGTTGAACCCTTTGTAGGGCATAGTGGTACGACCGGGAAAAATTGCCCCAAGGTTGGTTTCAACACCGTTGAAGTTTCGCATAAGCATACCCTTTAGTCCTCCGGCTCCGCCCCAGAGCAGGGAGAGCATAGCTGTTCCCCAGAAAATGCCGAATGCGGTGAGGAAGGTGCGGGTTTTGTTTCGTGCGAGTGTCGCTCCGATTTCGCGCCAGTTTTCTATGTCAAAAACAGGATTATTCATTGCAGTGATGTTTTTTATTCGTCGCGCAGAGCTTCAACGGGTTTAACTTTTGTGGCTTTTATCGCGGGGAAAAGTCCGGCAAGCGCTCCGGCAATGATAAGCACAATTGTCACTTCGATAGCTATGGATATGTCCACGGTCGGATTATGGAGTATGTCGGTTTTGCCGAAGAAGTGGTCTACAACCTGCATCACCACCATGCCGAGAAATATTCCTATATAACCGAAAAGAGTTGTGATTGCAACGCTTTCAAGCACTATTTGCCAAAGTATTGAGCGCGGTTTTGCCCCTATGGCGCGCCGTATGCCTATTTCATGTGTGCGTTCGCGCACCGACACAAACATTATGTTGCTCACACCCACTATTCCGCTCAACAGCGTAAGTATGCCTATAACAAGAATCGCGATATGCAGTATGTTGAGGCTGTCTTTTTCGCGTATGTAGCTTGCAAAAGAGTTGTACAGGTATAGCGCGCTTTGGTCGCTTTTGTCAAAATCATGTGCTTGTGCGAGTGTGGCACGTACATCTTCTGTCGCTTCTTCCGATGCCGCAAGGGTGCTTACGCCTTTTTCAGTGAGCAGCACCTGCAGGTTGTTGAGAGTGCCGTCTGAGCCGGACAAGGTCATGATGGTGGTGAACGGAGCATATTTGTCTTCAAGCCATCTGTGGTCATACACTCCGACAACGAGCCATGACAGGTTGTGGGATTTGACATATTGCCCCACTGCCTTTGATGCGTCGCCGAACAATGTGGTTGCATCATCTTTGCCAATTACAAGCACTTTACGCTGGTATTCTATATCGGCATTGTTGATGAACCTGCCATACATCATTTCAATATTGTACATGCCTTGTTCTGCAGGAAACACACCTTCAATATTTGCGGAGATATAATCTCTTGAGGAGGATATGTTATCAGTGTTCAGGTATTTGTAAGCGGCAACCTCTTTCACGATATCCGGATGGTTGCGTATAATCAGGTCGATGTCCTCAGCCTTAGGGTTTACCTGCCGCCCCTCCTTGTATCCTTTGTAGGGTTTGTTTGTGACTCCGCGGTACACATTGATGCGGCGGTTTCTTTCAGGCGAACTTCTGTCCTCAAACGAGTTTGTGACACCGCGCGCCATGCCGAGGAGCACAATAAGCATGAAAATGCCCCATGTCACAGCAAATCCGGTAAGGAAAGTACGCAGTTTGTTATTCCGGATAGTCTGCCCGATTTCTCTTATCAAATCAAACATGAATCTGTGGCTTTTCAGGTTGAATAATACCGTCCTCAATGCGGATAATGCGGTCTGTTGCCGCTCCTACCTTCGGGTCGTGTGTGACAATGATGATAGTCATGCCGTCCTTGTTGAGCTGGCGGAACACATTCATCACCTCAGTGGATGTGTGGGAGTCAAGCGCTCCGGTAGGTTCATCCGCAAGGATTATTGACGGGTTGGTGATCAGGGAGCGTGCAATCGCTACCCTCTGCTTCTGCCCTCCGGACAGTTCGCCGGGAAGGTGGTGGGCTCGGTCGGCAAGTCCCATTCTGTCAAGCTGTTCCATTGCCAGCGCGTTGCGCTTGCGGCGGGACACGCCCTGATAGAACAGGGGTAACGCAACATTTTCAAGCGCATTTTTGTAGCTGATAAGGTTAAAGCTCTGGAAAACAAAGCCAATCATGCGGTTGCGCAGCTCTGCCGCTTTGTTTTCGCTCAGATTCTTGATAAGAACCCCGTCAAGATAGTATTCGCCGGAATCATAATTGTCAAGAATACCTAAAATATTGAGGAGGGTAGACTTGCCGGAGCCGGAAGCGCCCATGATTGACACCAGTTCGCCTTTGTTTATATCCAGATTAATGCCTTTAAGCACATGGAGGGGCACTGCGCCGGGATAGGTTTTGTTTACATCCTTAAGTTCTATAATCATCTCGTTTTACTGTTTGGTCGGCACCGCCCTGTGCGGGCTGTCCTGCCGGATTCATACATTAGAGGGAAAAGACGGGCGCAAAGTTACAACAGCATCAATTTTTTTGAAAAAAATATTATGTAATTTGTTTTTCCGAACTTCAACCGCTATCTTTGTGTTGTATAAATGAAGCGAGAGAGCTTCGGAGGATGAGAAAAACAATATAGCTTCAAAGTATACCACATCAAAGTAGATTGGGAAACTCATCAATTACTTTTGAAATACCGAGACAAGCTTAGCCGGTCAATGGCGGGCCCCATCCCTTTCGGGGGAGGCATATTTGCCCAGGCGGATTACAAAGACAGGCGAGCACTCAAATCCTGTCATTCGGAGTTTCATCGCATCCTTTGGTGTGGAATTTATAAGACCGGCGTGTTAATCCTTGGTGGAGAACACGCCGGTCATTTTTATTGTCATAAGCCTGTTGTCAGGTCATAATTACTAAAGCTCCTCTGATGGAGGAGCGGGCAATTGGTTTCCAATAGGGAGGAATCCTGTTTCAGAACAGGCTCACAAGGAGGTAAACCATGTGTGCCACAATGGCGGCGGCAATGCCACCTATCGTATGGGCAATTATAGCCTTTGGAGTCAGTTCGCGATACCCGAGCGAGTCAAGCATTGCGGTGTGGGTGCTAAGGTATCCGCTCCAGCACATGCCTATTGCGGTGAAAACAGCAATAGCATTGCCATCTATCCATCCTTGGGTGGCAAAGTTAGGCACAAGCCCGAGCGCCGCGCCCACCGCTCCAAGCGCAGTGATGGGAAATGCCACGAGATGAGGGTCCTTGAACCCGAAGAGCCATTCAAATATGAAATTTATCTTTGATGCCAGCCAAGGCAGCAGCTCTATCCCCTCATAAGCTCCCCCGGTATATCCCTCCTCAGCAGCTCCGAAAGTCAGAATCATTACAAGGGTCGAGATAATGAGGACGCCGGGAATTATTGCTATGCCCACATCAACACCAGTGCGTCCTCCGTCGAGCAGTGAGTTAAGCACGCGGATGAAAACCGATTTGGATTCAGCTTTATTGCTTTCCTCCTCCAGGGTGTCAGCCTCCTTGATTACCGCATCCTCAATTGCATAGTTCGGATAAGCCTTTATTATGAAGCGCTGCATCAGGCGGGTAGACACAATGCATCCGCAAAATGCGCCGAAAAGCCCTATTACGGGTTCGATATAGTACCCTTGTCCCACCATGAATACTATCACCAGCAACCCCATGCCGAATGCTGTGCCGAAATTGGTAAGGGATATATACTGGAACTTCTTGAAATAGCGGCTGAAACGGAGATCCTGCGAAAGGGAGATTATAGCCGGGTTGTCGCTGAGGAAAGTCATGGTGGCGCCAAGCGCAGCAACTCCGGGCAGGTTAAAGAGAGGGCGCATGAGCGGTCGGAGTATATTTTCAAGAAGCTTGACAACTCCGAACTCAACAAACAGGCGACCAATTGCTCCGGTAATCACACATATGCCCATAAGATAAAAGACAGTGTTCAAAAGCAGGTCATGCGCAGTGGACATGATTGTGCGCAGCATATTAGGCACTCCCATTATTGACCCTATGTACCAGAAAAGCGCGAACACTATCACCAGGCATGGCACTCCGGTGGGAATGAATCTTTTTATTGATTTAGCAGGTACGTCTGTCTGTTTATCAGTCTGTGACATGGCGCAGCGTTAACGTTTGAATGAGAATATGTTCATTTTCCATTTGACTCCGAGGTCAAAAAGCATGGTCTTGTTCTGCATCACATCCCCGGCATTGGCATTTTTGCCCCACGAGTAGAAAGCATTTGCGTGGATCCGCAAGCTATGGCGCTTATTTAGCAAAGGATAAAATTCTATTCCCGCTCCCGCCATCTTAAGTTCTGTGCCGGGCAGGACACATAGGTCTGCACTGGTGCCGGTGTTATTCACATCATAGGTCATCTTGGCAAACAGTTTCCACTTGGCAGCAGGGGTATAACTAAGTTCACCCATGACCGACATGTCGCGGAAAAGAAATGTCTGATGCGATGATGCACGGTTCATGAAATCAAGTTCAAGTGCTACTTTGTTGGCGGTGAACTTATTGCCCAAGGCAAGATATGATATGTAGCGCCCCGGGGCATATTCAATCATGTTTGCCGACCATATTGCCTCATAAAAACCGTGGGTGCTATTCCACATAATATTATATGCGTACATATTCCGGTTCTCCGAAGTGTAGAAAGGGCTTTCACAGAACTGGAAGGTGATTTTGTCGCCAGCGGTAGGGCGCAAACTGAGTGAACCACCAATCTGGTAACAGGGTATGTTGTTCCAGAAGACCGAGCATCCGTACAGGTCAATCGGCGCACGGTCATATTCCCATCCGCCTATTGCCACAATCTGCTTGCCTCCCGCAATAGACCATTTGCCGAAGTCATAGTTGAGGTAAATCCAGTCTGTGGCATCGAAAAATGAAGCATCTTTATGGGGCTTGTTGAGGCGTTGGCGCCATGAGTAGGTGAGCCCTTCTGTAATGGTGCCGTCAACCCGGAAGTTGATATATTTACCTTCAAATCCGGTATTGTCCTTGATAATGTTTCCGTCCTGCCAATCACGCTGGTAATCGAGCCTGACTTCCGCCTGGAGATTTACAAGTTCATTGTTTGCCGGTTCAGTGGCGTGGGTGCATAGCGCAGCGGCGGCGCAAAGCATTAGAAATATTTTCCTCATTGGCTGGTTTATTATCTTATACTGAAAATAACTCCGGCAAAGTTAAGTCAAATTTACGAAAAACGGAGGTTATGGTATTATTAAACGTGCCATATATGCCGGTAAAAAAATGGCTGCGACAATCAGACGCAGCCATCGGGGGATAATATGGGTTAAATTATTTCTTGGTTTCTTTTTCTGCCTTGCATTTGTTGCAGATCTCTTTTGCGAATGCGTGGCGTGCATAGTTCCAGTCATTAGCCTGGAAAATGTCCTCGTGGGAGCGGATACGTTTGTGGAAATCCTCATAGTTGCGCTTGTCCTGCGGAGTCCATGCAGCTTCGGCAACAGCCACAAGGCGTGGAAGCATGAGATATTCGAGGAGTTCCGGAGTGATAACGTACTCAGACCAGAAGTTAGCCTGTACTCCCATGTACTTGTCTGCGAGTTCAGCGGGGATGTCCTTCATAGGCACATAATTGTAAACAGCTTCGAGTGTTTCTGTGCCCCAACCCTGTGAAAGGGGTTCGCCGGCGAGAGGCGACTGCATTCTGTTGATATAATAAGGTATCTGCGGTGTGAGGATTGTTGTGAGCCCTCTTGTTGCAGCTTCTTTTGCAGCCTTGTCTGCTCCGACCCATGCCATGATTGTCATGTCCTTCGGGAGCATGTCGGTGTTTCCGTGAAGAACCTCATTCCAGAAAATCAGTTTGCGCTGGTCTGCCTTCGGCTTTGCAGCAATGTGTTTCACAAGTTCCTTGTAGAAATTGAGCTGAAGGTCGCGGTAGTTGGTAGAACCTATGCTGTCAAGCTGGGCTTTGCAAGCGTCATTCTTTTCCCATTTTGTTGTGGGGCATTCGTCACCTCCGAGATGCAGGTATCCGTAGGGGAACAGGGGGATGAGCTCGTCAATCACATCCTTGGCAAACTGCACTGCCGCAGGATTGGAAACATTCATAACGTCCGGGCTTACTCCCTGCATAATCCAGACTTCATGTGGATTTTCGGGGTCGCATGCGAGAATTTCAGGATATGCGGCAACAGCAGCCTGAGTATGTCCCGGTATGTCGATTTCAGGTACCACTTCAATGAAACGGTCTTTGGCGTAAGCGACAATATCCTTGATATCTTCCTGGGTATAGTAGCCGGAGTAAGGGATAGTGTCAGGAGCGTAGGCGCGCCAGCCGAGAGAAGTGCTTCCTCTGGTTGCGCCGACTTCGGTCAGCTTAGGATATTTCTTGATTTCGATTCTCCAGCCCTGGTCTTCGGTGAGGTGCCAGTGGAGGCGGTTCATTTTATAAAGCGCCATCATGTCAATGACTCTCTTGACCTCGTCTTTGCCGAAAATGTGACGTCCTTCATCAAGCATGAATCCGCGCCATCCGAAGCGGGGAGTATCTTCAATTGTCACTTCAGTCAAGGTCGCGGGCTGTGACGCTGCAACCGGAAGCATCTGCTGTAGGGTCTGCAAAGCGTAGAAGAAACCTGCGGGACGTGATGCTGTGACAACAATTCCGGCGGGAGTGACATTCATGACATAGCCTTCCGGAGCAATAGACTGGTCGAGAGCCAGGGAAATGTCGGCTTTGCCGGCAGCCGGTTTCAGTTTTGCACCCGTAGCCTTTTCAAGCGCGGGAAGCATATTGTTGAAAAGAATGGCAACGCTATCGCCTTCAAAAGAGGGGACAGAGAATGAGGTTTCTGCCGGGAAAGTAAATGTGGCTGTGCCTTTGGTCATGGATGAAGGCAACGGAATGATGTCGGCGGCGTTAACTGTTGTCGCCCCGATAAGAAGCAGCCCTGCGAGGGCGCGTGAAATGAATCGTAAAGACATAGATTTAAGTTCGCATTATAAATGTTTGTACCACAAAGTTAGGTAATTATTGCGAGAAAGCACAATAAGAGGGGAATAAAAAAGCGGATGCGAAGAAAATCGCACCCGCTGAAGCATATTCCGTTCAGTGCAAAATAATGACTATGATTATCCAAGCATCGCAAGTGTTGGATATTGGTTGAAAGGCTTGTACCGCGAATGGCAACCCGGACGCTGACATCAAGACATCGCCTACCGCGACTCCTTAATCCATGCCATTCCCTCGACCGCATGAAACATCTCTCCGGAGTCAAATAGAGTCTTACTTTACTAAAAAAGAATATGTTGGACAAGCGTTTGGGATGCGTCTGTTCGTTTAGTAATCAGGTGATTAGGCGTACGGGTTCCAATTCCTATCAATTCCGTTAAACTCAGGTAAATAACCATTGGTTATTGTGTATATTTTATTATAATTCACCTCATACTCTTTGCACAGCCGCATGATATCTTCCTTAAATTTAATGTCGTTTAATCTACGGGTATTTCCACAATTATCCCGGCTGAATATTTCGCTCCTACGGATAATATGATACTTTCTTATAAATTCTTCATGGCATTCAATCATATTTGAGCCGGTAGTTATTTCAGGAAGGAATGTTCCATTCAGGAGAGTAAGCTTTTTTGATGGATAACGGTAGACTGTGGTTGGGTCTTTATAAAAGGCTTCTTCAACCGTAAGGTTAGTATCGGCTAAATCATTAATTTTGAGTAGTTCAAGATGTTTCTGCCAGAAGTCATCGCCATGGCCCCATACTTTGAGGTGTGTCAATTCATGTATGATAGTCTTAAGAAGTTGATTCTTTGAGCTATAAAATATACACTCAGTTCCGATGACTACATTTTGCTGACGAGCACAAAAAGCAGCCCGTCGGCTATCATCGAAAAAACACTCAACTTTTGTTGTTAGATATCCAGATGGTATTTCAATATTGGCATCTTTTACGATTTGAATAGCTTTTTCTGCGACAAATCTTTGTGATGCAATAAACCATTCCAGGAGTTCAAGCGGATTAAGAACCTTAAGTTCTTTTTCGGTTTTATCGCGAATTAGACTATGAGCATAATCCGATATGTCTTCGAGGCTTTTAAACTTTCTATCCATGTCTTATTTTATTTCTTCAGTAGGTGTATTTATAATTTGAGGGTAAAATTAGCCCACGCCACTGCCGCTTTATGTCAGTGGCGTTAATTAACTTTGCAAAAAATAAATACAAGAATGAGAATATTGCATATTTCAGATACTCATGGGGCGCATCATCGGCTGCACGAGCTTCCTCATGCCGATATTGTGGTTCATTCAGGTGACTTCTGTATGGTAGGAGAAGAACGCGAAGCTTTGGATTTCCTGAATTGGTTTTGCGACCTGCCGTATAACCATAAAATATTTATTTGCGGCAATCACGACTCGTGCCTCTATGGTGCGGGCATTGATGGTCTTGACAGCAATATGCACTATCTGTGCAACTCGGGAATCGAGATTGAAGGGATGAAATTCTACGGCGTACCGATGTTTATGGAAGACTGCATCAGTAGCCGTCAAACTCATAACTATGCCCAGATTCCTGACGATACGGATATTCTGATAACACATTCGCCTGCCTACGGGATTCTCGACCTTGATGATAGTATTGACGGCGAGTTTATCCACTATGGCTCAGAGGAAGTTCTGGAGCGGGTGATGTCGATTAAGCCACGTGCGCATCTGTTTGGTCATGTTCATCGTCAGCATGGAGAGACGCAACAAAATGGCATAATTTTCTCCAATGGTGCAATCATGAATGGTGACTATTCAAAACTAAACCAACCTACAATAATAGAGATATAAGCTATGTCAGTATCAAAATTTAAGCGTAACCTATGGGCATTAAAAGAGTTTGCCAATGCGTCACCCGCCGGAATCTCGATGAAAGAGCTTAGTGATAAATGGGCATATTCATCAATGAATGATGAAAAAGAGACTGCGATCCCGGAGCGCACTTTCCATCGTGTTCGTCGTACTGTTGAGAGTGTGTTTGGCGTAGACATCGAATGTATCAAAGGGGCAGAGCCTCGCTATAGGGTGTCTTCTCAATATTTTGAACCAGGTAGTAACAGTTTGTTAGATCTATTTTTGAATAAAGCTGCTAAGGATGATGGAAAATCCCGGTCTGTAAGAGATATTCTAAGTCTGATAACGTCTGGTTCAAATATTCCCTCGGATGATATGGATACCTTAAAAGACATTATGCACAGACTCCGAAGAGTTCCATACGAAGCGGGAAAACAGCTCATTGCCTCTGTAAATGCCGGTGAAATTTGTGGTGCCAATCGCTGTGATTGGGACGAAGATTACAGGGGATATGTCTGTGTGTGGAATGATGCAGACTATCATCGCACGGATTTATGGCTGTCGGTAGGTATCTATGATGATAGGGTACTCTTCTATGTGGTGACAAGTGTTCAAGATTCTAAATATCGCAATAAGGTGTCAAAATTGCTTCAAGTAGACAACGGAGAAAAATACCTTAGTGATTATTGGTGGTATGAACCCACCGACAAATCGCTATTCCAGCTCGACTTTCAAACTTTCCCGGATATGAATGAAGTCAAACGTCGCGCAGAGCAACTTATCTCAAGAATAGCGGAATTATCTAAGGATATTCAGAAACCAGAAGAATGAATATTTTAATTTTATATTGTAGTGACTAATTATGGCAGCAATATACAGTACTTTTGTGCCATAATGCAAAGCGAGCACCTGCGATAATTTTTTGCTGTTCAAAATATATTTCGTACATTTGCTACATGAACCCATAAGCTAAAAAACTACGAAACAGACAGTGTAGAACGACAAAACATATTGCATAACTTGCAATGACCGCCATCCGATTCGGTAAAATCTGGTAAATTTTATACAAGGAATCATTTGATGGGAGTCTTCAGCAAGCCGTGTATCCTCCAGTGAGGACGCAGGTTGCTTTTGCTTCAATCTTGATTCCGGGCTTACCAGAGCCTTACCGAAAGAGAGACCCAAAAGAGCGTTGTGTCCTCTTTTTATTGCACAACAGGTAACCGGCTCACCTTAAGAGTCGCAACACTAAAATCACAAAATATGGCAATTTGGAAAGTAACAGCCAAGCGTAAATTTGACAGTGGAGTAGTATCTTTCTCTCCTGGCATGAGTGTGGAAATTCCTACATCTACGCTTTCGTCCTCTTTTTGGACGCAGTCTCAGTATCGCAGAGCAATAGCAGAACGTTTTGTATCGCAATACGGTCTGAAATGCCCGGTTGCGAAGTTTGAACAACAAGTCAACAATGCAAACTTCGATTACACTTTAGTGTCAAAATAGTGATTCAACAATCATCAGGGAGATGAGTCCCAAGTTCATCTCCTTGATATTTATAACTTCGTAAATGGATCTATACAACAACATTACTACATTTTTTCAAGCCGGGCAATCAACGATGCTTGGAACACGTGCTTTGTTGGATTCGATTCATAAGTCGAATTGTCACACCTTTTCACAACTGCTATTGTTATCCGAGCAATGCAAACGGGTAGAAAATTCCTTCATGACCTCACTCCCATTCCACATGAATGTGATATCTGCAGCGGCAAGAGGTAAGTTGAAGGAAACCGCTCACAGTATAATATTACATGATCTGTTGCATCATCCGATCGTGTTACAATCTTTCCTTCGGGATGTGGTTGAGATTGATGGTGCGACGTTTTCTGTGAATAATATTGAATATCCTGATAAGAATCGAATAGACCTTAGTCTACACTCCAAACAGAAATTCCTAATAATCGAAAACAAGGTCAATTCGGCTGAAGAACAGCTTGGACAGGTCTATCGGTATTATTCGATTGCCAGAGAGACACATAATGAAGAAAACATTTTGGTCCTCTACTTAAATCCAAGCACAAATGAATCACCTTCTCTCTATTCCAGAAGCCGTAATGGTAATGGAAGTGAAGAAGATTGCGAAACTGTAAAAAAAGACAAGATTACTGTAAAAAATTATGAGCATGATATTTTAGGATGGCTGTATAAATTGACTGACAATAAGGCTATTGTATGCGACGAAGAACCATACCTTAAAAGTGCCATATTTCAGTATATTGATTACCTTGAAGAATATTTTCAAACAAAAGATAAATACAAACAGTTACACACCATGATAGAAAAAGAACTTAAGGAGATCCTTGGAGTAGAAGAATCACAGTCGCGTGATGCACAGATTGAGCTATTGAGCGACAAGAAGATGGATCTTGAGAGAATGTTGTCTGAAATTAATCGCTTTCTCGCTAAACTCAAACGCCAACAGGCAGCAGAATTACTCGAACGAGAGGTCGATAAGCTAAATGGCAAATTCGATGGCAAGGTTAGTTTTAAAATGTACGACCTTAAAGATCCTGAAATGGGATTTGACGTTGAGTACGGAAATCAACTACTGCATGTCACTATTACTTACACTGACCAATATTGGTGGAGAGTGTACAGCTCATCAGGATTAGAGGATAGCGTGAAAAACCATATCAACCGAATGGTTTCGACAATTATGGGAGCTGTAAAATGTGGCGGTAAAGGAGCATGGGACGTATATAATTCTACCTCAGAAGAGAATTGTTCTTTACGTCTGTCTCAGCTCGCTGAGATATTCGTGAATGCG
>DAAJ01000006.1 GCA_001701115.1 Bacteroidales bacterium GP2 | reverse complement strand
AATGTGGGTCAAGCTCTATATTATTGCCTAATTATATGCGTAACATTTTGAAAAACAGCATTATTGCGTTGGTACTGGCGCTCTTCGCAGCAGCACCCGCTACCGCGCAGGATGTCGCTATCAAGACAAACCTGCTCTACGATGCGGCACTCACCGCTAACCTCGGAGCCGAAGTCCGCCTCGCTCCAAGATGGTCATTTGACCTCTCTGGCAACCTGAACGCCTGGACTGTCAACTCCCACAAATGGAAACACTGGATGCTGCAGCCCGAAGCACGCTACTGGTTCTGTGAAGCTATACAGGGACACTTCCTCGGATTCCACGCACTTGGAGGACAGTACAACGTCGGAAACATCGACCTCAACTTCAAAGCACTCGGAACAGACTTCAGAAACCTCAAGGACCACCGCTACCAGGGATGGTACGCCGGGCTCGGAGTCGCTTACGGATACACATGGATACTCGGAAAGCACTGGAACTTTGAAGCAGAAATCGGAGTAGGATGGATATACACCCGCTACGACATTTACCCCTGCGCTAAATGCGGCACCAAAATCGCTAAAGACAAAGCCCATAACTACTATGGACCCACAAAAGCCGCGCTGAACCTTGTCTACGTATTCTAACGCAACACAACCACAAGAAAGCACGAAAATGAACAAGACACTCCTTAATATAATAAGCGCCGCTGCGATGCTCATTGCACCCGCAGCAATAGCCGCACCTGTAACAATACAGCAGAAAGGCTTCACAGTGGAGAAAACAAACACCACACTCTACATCACATCACAGATCGACCTGAGCCAGGTGCGCAAAGGCTCTAACCGCGAAGCATGGATCACACCCGTCATCCGCAACGGAAACGACTCCGTTTCATTCCCCACTATCGTTGTGGCTGGCAGAAACAGGTATTACCAGGCAATACGCCACAACATGCCCGCAAAAGAAGGAATCCAGCTCTACCGCCGCTCAGACAAACTCACCGAAGTGGCATACAAGGCAGACGCTCCTTACCAGCCATGGATGAACGGAGCTGAACTCGTCCTCCACGTTGACTACAAAGGATGCTGCAACGAAGAGCTCCTCCCCTCAGACCTCATACCCATCACACCGCTCAAATTCGAGCCCAAGCAATTCGTGCCCGTATTCAACTGGATTGCACCACAGGCAGAAGCTGTCAAGCAGCGCGAACTCAAAGGGCAGGCATACATCGACTTCCCCGTCAACCAGACTGTAATCTACCCCGACTACCGCCGCAACACAATCGAGCTCGCCAAAATCCAGGCAACAATCGACTCTGTGCACAACGACAAAGACATTACCATCAACACCCTTTCCATCAAAGGCTTCGCATCTCCTGAAGGTCCATACAACAATAACATACGCCTCGCTAAAGGACGTACCGCGGCGCTCAAGGAATATGTTGAAAACCTCTACCACTTCGCACCCGGATTCATTAAGACATCATTTGAACCCGAAGACTGGGAAGGGCTCCGCGCATACGTTGTCGGCAGCAACATCACCAACCGCGAAGGCATCCTCGAAATCATCGACTCATCACTTCAGCCCGACCCAAAGAACACCAAACTCGAAAAAACATATCCCGAGCAATACAAATTCCTCCTCGCAAACGTATATCCCGCACTGCGTCACTCAGACTACAAGATTGAATACACAATCCGCAGCTACAACGACGTAAACGAGATTATTGCAGTTGCGAAGACACGCCCCCAGAACCTCTCCCTGCAGGAATTCTTCTTTGCCGCAAATAGCCTCGAGCCCGGCTCAGATGACTACAACACCCTCTTTGAGACCGCAGTACGCATGTACCCGCAGAGCGAAGTGGCTAACCTCAACGCAGCAAACGCAGCAATGATACGCAAAGACTACGTTTCCGCTGAAAAATACCTCGAAAAAGCAGGGGACACCCCCGAGGCAATATATGCTAAAGGAGTCATCAACGCCATCCAGGGCAAATACGACGCAGCGCGCACCTTCTTCCAGCAGGCAGCACGCCTGAAAGTCGCTGACGCTCCCGCAGCACTCAAGCAACTCGACGAAATCCAGGACTAAATACCAAACAATAGAACAAATAAATCAAATAAACATAGTGCAATGAAAAAACTTAAAGCAATCTTCGGCTCGCTCCTCGCAGCCGCTTTGATGGTCGGCTGCTCCGATCAGCTTGATCCCGATTCACAGAAGAATCAACTCACCGGCGAAGACGGTGAGGGCTACTACATGGGTCTTGACATCCAGATGCCTACCGGAAGCCTCTCTCGTAGCCAGACTAATAGTGACGGTGGTTCAACAGACGGCACAGAAGTTGGCTCTGATGCTGAAAACACTGTTTCAAACGCCCTTATTATTCTCGCAGAGAAAGACTCACACAATTTCATCGCTGCAGGTGAAGTTGCTTCTAACCGTCTCACTGCAATTTCAACCGCTACATCTGCTTCATACAAGGCTGTCGCTAAAATCAGCAAAACCGCACTTAATGAATTCTACGATAATCTGCCTGAAAATATGACAGATTTCCCGACTGTTGAAGTATTTGTGTTCTGTAATCCTACTAAATGGTTGGTTGACAAGGCTATTAACTGGAAACCGGAAGATTCTGAAAAAGCAGATTGGATTAACTGGTATTGCGAGGTTTTCCAGGGAAATCCCAACAAACCGGATTATAACGTCGGTATCTGGAGCCCCAACTCTTTCCTCATGAACAATGTAAACGTTGTCACTCGTGCACTTCCTAAAAACCTCCTTGACTGGGAGTTGTTTGACAAAGCTGAAAATCCTTTCCACCTCTCTGAATCAAATACTGTAAAAGAAGGTCTTCCCAACAACTCTTATGATAATGAACGCGGTCCTGTCAAAGTTGAGCGTTCTGTGGCTCGCTTCGACTTCAAGGATGCTTCTGAGAATGGTGACCAGGTTTACAACGTACTTTTCCAGGCTGATCCCACAACTCCTGAAGATGAATCAAAGAAAATTCCTATCGTTGCTGTCAAGCTTCAGAAAATGTGTCTCGTTAATATGAGCAACAGCTTCTACTACCTCCCCCGCGTTAGTAACAGTGGCTTAAATCTGAATTCAGCAGGTAATACCCCCACCGGATGGAAACTTTGTGGTCAAGAAAAACCTTGGGGTCGTGTTGACGGCGTATATTCTGATGGTAACTATGTTGTTGACTTCTATGCAACTCAGTACAGAGCACTTGCTACCAACTGGGATAACCCCGGCAGCGGCATAAGCAATAAACCCTATGACTACTTCAACTTCCCATTCTTTGACGAAAACGGCTCTTTCAATAATGGTCTCGAAGCTAAAAACCAGTGGGATACTTATGATATCTCTACTATTTTGGGTGGCACCGCTATGGATGACTATAAAGGAAAGAAAGAATACCATGTTTGGCGCTACGTTACTGAAAATGCAATCCCCTCTCCCGAAGCTAACCAGATTAACGCCCTCTCTACCGGTATCGTATTCCGCGCTCGTCTCCAGGGTACTGCAGCAGCGCTTGCAGGTGAGGTGGATGAAGAAACATGGGAAGAGGATATTTACAAAAACCTCGCACTCTGCCTTGACGGAAAGGAATTCCAGCTCCGTCGTAAACACCATGACCCTATTAAAGGCGTTGATCAAAACGGCTATAGTAATGACCCCATCCTCTACTACCTTGACGGCAAGATCTACTTCACTTGGGAGCACCTCCGCCAGGCTGCTATCCAGGCTTCCGTTACTCCAACTTGGAGCGCTAATGGTAAAGAAATCACAAGTGTAGAAATCAACCGTTCAAACAGCCTCTACCGTGCCGTGTTCGGTGACGGACCTATCCCCGACGGTCAGAAATACATCAAAGATGGGGAGCAGGGTCAGGCAAATGCGTATGACTTCACCGATCCTCGTTGGGAAGGTGAGAAAGAATCCGATGCTTACAAAGCAAGCTGTAACTATCTCTGGGAACAGTGGGTTGCAGCCGGCGAATATGTGGGCACAATCTCAGGTAAGAATGATGAGACTAAGATGGCTCCGCTCAAAGCTATGCGTAAGGCTATGACTGATCCAAATATTGGTATTACAATCTACCAGTCTTCACTTGACCCGACCAGCACCCCCGGCTACTACTGCTACTACTACTACTGGAACCGTCACAATGACAACGGCTATAATGGTGTGATGTTCCCGATGGAATTTGCCGTGGTACGTAACAACGTCTACAAGCTCGCCATTACCAAGCTCAGCCGTCTCGGTCATCCCCGCGTATCGGAAAATGATCCCGAACCTCCGACTCCCGGTACCCCCGACGAGTCACAGGATGTTTACCTCACCGTTAAGACTGAGGTACTGCCTTGGGTAGTTCGTATCAACGACATCGAGTTCTAATACGCTAAATACTAATATTATTCATTAAGACCTTCTCCGGCTCCGTTGCCGGAACCGGAGAAGGCTCTCATATCAACCAATCTTATTGACAATCTACGCTTTTAGGTACCGGCAGGCAGATC
>DAAJ01000011.1 GCA_001701115.1 Bacteroidales bacterium GP2 | reverse complement strand
GGCATTGCCTCTTTTAATTGGTTAAGTATGAATGAGTGTTATTGTTTGTTTGAATCCTTAGACCAGTCGTCAGGTTCAATGTTCAGATTGATAAGGTTGTTGTAGTCGGTTTCTTTTGCAGGAATGCATNNCTGCGAAACGGGTCTGGAGCTCCTGGTTTTTGCCGTTTTTGTTATAAACGCCACCTGTACTACCTGAACCGGCAAATGTCGGGTGCCAGTTTCCTCCATCTTTCCAACCCGGTCTATCAAGATCCATATTCCATCTCTTCTGGTCGAAGTAATGGCGCCCTTCACCCCAAAGGTCGAAGCGTTTGTAAAGTTTCACTTCAGTGAGCAGTGCTTCGCCTGAAAGGTTGCAGCTGTAATTTTCCTGATAAGGTGCCACAGCTTCTTCAAGAAGGGTACGTGCTTTCTTTTCGTTGTCAGCACCACCAATCATGCAAAGTGCTTCGGCTTCATTATAAATCATCTCTGCCGCGCGCATGATTGCGACGCAACCTATTGAGCGATCGTCAATCTTGAGGAATTTTGTGGACATGTAAGCAAAGATGTAAGTGTCTTTGTAAATTCGGTCGGCATACTCGGTTTTTACACGAGTATAAAAGTTACCCTTTGTTGCACGACCTGAATCTTTTTCCGACCAACCTGATTCCCCTTCTTTAGGAACCATGTAGAGCCCGAAGCGGGCATCGGTTTCGGGAATAGCAGTTATCAATCGTTTGTCAATGCTACCTATATTTTTGTAGCCTTTTGATGAACCGGTGTTTGAGCCGACATACGCAAAGAAACCATATACACCCAAATTCTCCGTTTCACTTGTATATGTTTCCCACATCCACTCACTATTTGCGGTATTGAAGCCTTTCCAATAGTCCTCGGCAGTCATAAGTTTGTAGCTTTTGCGTGCGAGTGCCGCATGGGTCGCAGCTGTAGCCCAATCCTGACGTGCGAGCGCTGCGCGGGAATAGATGCCGTGGGCAACTGAGATATCTGTGCGCCACAATTTAGAGCCACGGGTCATGGAAGTACCTTCAAAAAGTTCGATAGCGCGGTCCAGGTCTTCATATATCTGGGCATATACTTCGCCGAGCGATGAACATGCTATGTCACCAGAATTTTCATCAAGACGCAGGGGTACTCCACGGGACTGACCGTTACGTGAATCATCCCAGCGCTTGCTGTACAATGCCACAAGCTGGGTGTATGCGTGCGCACGGTAAACCAATGCCTGTGCGATGTAGAAATCGCGCTCACTTTGACTTCCTGTCGCGTCATTGCCATGGAGGATTATGGAGTTAGCATTGCGAATCAGGGTATAATAGTAGTACCAGGGATAGTAGGTTTCTGAAGAAGTGGCTATTTCGTTATGATTTGAACAAACCAGTGATGCGTAGCTTGTTGCATTACTGTACTGTGCATCGGAACTCTTATAGTCCCCATACCACAGGCTAATAGTTGCCTCACCGTTGTTGCCTTGGCGTCCGAAAGCACTGCTTGAATATTCCTGGCTCATGATAAGGCTGAGTCCGTTTACAGCACCGTCAAGCATTTTTGTAGATGCAAAAACGGTGGAAGTTGACACATCGCTTTCAGAGGCTACTTCAAGATAGTCTTTCGAGCATCCTGCCAAGCCAAGTGAGCCGATAATGCAAAGTGAATATATATATCGTTTCATTTTAATTCGGAATTGATAATTTAGAATGACACATTAAGACCAAAAGTATAGACACGCGGCAGAGGCATGCTGTTTGAAACATAGCCGTCCATATCCTGCGCGACAGCAAGACCCTGACGCTTAGTGTTTGTAAGCACGTTTTCTGCGGAGAACGAAAGGATCGCTGAGTTAAGTGACAGTGGTTTGAGTACCGACATTGGCAGACGATATGTGAAATTAATATTTTTAAGTGTCACATAATTACGGCTAGTAAGGAATCGGTCAGAAGTAGTATTATTATAGGTGCTCAGGGAAGAATCAATCACAGGGTTGATATTAGGATTAATGCGTCCAGGTGATGTCTCAGTCATTCCCTCGGGAGCACCATTCCATGAGTTGAGGATGTCGATGTGATAGTTTGCCACGTTTTTGGAAGAAACGCTCATAAGTGACGCATAGCTTGAGTCAAGAACTTTGCCTCCACATGAGTAGGTCATCATTGCAGACAGCGAGAAATTACGCCATGAAACATTTGCTGTAAACGAGCCATAAACTTTAGGAAGTGATGAACCGCGGAAATCGCGCTTCGCATAGGTAGAGGTATTAACATAGTACTTTCCGTCAATCAATTTGTAATCCTCAGCATCAAGTTCATCGGATACAAGTTCACCATCTACATAAGTACCACCGATAATAGAGCCATTGTCAGCTACGATATGATATTTATCAAGGTCAGCATCATATAGGCTCATACCATCCATCATGTCAACACCAGCCCAATGATATGTGAACCATTCGTATCTGCTGCGTCCTTCAACAATTTTCTGTGTGCCGCTGATGATACCATCCTTATTCTGTTCAGGAAGTTTCACAACCTTGTTCTTAAGTGTAGTCAAGTTTGCTGAAAGGTTGACAATCCAATCACGGTTTGTAAACACGTTAACATCTGTGTTGATTTCAATACCACGGTTTGAAATTGTTCCAAGGTTACGGGTTACTGTGCTGCTTGAGCTTGCAACATAGTCGCCGTCCTGACCTGTACCGCCTGATGAAAGCGGATTGTACACATTAAAGATAAGGTCTTTATTGCGTTTGTCGTAATATTCTACGCTGAGATTCCAACGGTTGAAGAGGCGTCCTTCAATACCAATGCCCCATGATTCACCGGTCTCCCACTTCAAGTCGCGTGCTGCAATCTGAGAAAGCACATAAGCAGCTTCACCACCCTTTATTGCGGTAGAGTAAAGGTCATAGTACGCATAGTAACCGGAACCGGCATCATTACCTACCTGACCCCAGTTGGCACGTACCTTACCATTGGTAATCCAGTTCTGTCCCCTCATAAAGTCTTCAGCAGTGAAGACCCAGTTGGCACCGACAGATCCAAAGTTACCCCAACGGCTGCTCCTGTAAAAACGTGATGATGCGTCACGACGGAAAGAAGCTTCAATATTATATCGGTTATCGAAATTATACTGCACACGTGCAAGATATGATTCCGTGCGGTAGCGGTCGCGATAGCCGTTAAGGTCAGAAATTGTATTGAAGTTGTCTAAAGCGGGAAGACCTTCAAGGTTTACACCCTGTTTACGACCGTAGGTGTAATCGCGTGAATACGCATAGTTTTCGTGACCGAGCAGAACATTGATGTAATTACTGCCATAGATATGATTCCAGTTCAGTTGCTGCTGGAATGTCCATGTCTTATAATTATATGTGCTCTTTGAGAGTTTGCCGTTGGTACCTTTTGCCGAACCGCCGATTACAGCTGAACCATAACTGGAAGTTTCCTGGTTGCGGGTGCTTAAGTTTCCTTTCAGAGTAAAGGTGAATCCGTATGGGAGAATAATGTCCGCATAAGCGGTAGAGTTTGTTGTGTTTCTGATCTTACGCTCATGGTTCATTTCCGATTCCCAGATAGAGTGGTTTGCCGACAGTTGGTCACGGGTAGAAATTTCCTGCTGGATGCCGTTTTCATCAGTGTAAACATAATATCCGGGGTCATATTGCCTGTTTCCATGATCATCAAGGATGAATTCTCCGGTGTTCACATCATGGAGGTGTACAGGGTAAATAGGAGCGATTACACGATAAAAATAGAACGGGTTAGTTGTACTGGTTGAATTTCTTCCGGTCTGGTCACCAGCAGAATTGTTCATTTTCTGGTGGGATGCATTAACCTGCAAGCCTCCTTTAAACCATTTGCGGGGATGTATGTTGACGGATGCGCGTCCGGTAAGGCGGTCGAAGCCAGAGTCTTTTGTATAACCATTCTCGCTAAGGTAATTCACTGAGAAATAGTAATCGCTAAGGTCTGTAGAACCGGCACCTGAGAAAGCATACTCAGAACGGTATCCCTTACGGATGCTTTGGTCGTACCAGTCAAGGTCACCAGAATAGTATGGGTTGATACTTACTCCTGATGCAATCTTTCCGTTGGCATCAAACAGATTATTTTCGTTGGCATTGAAAATATTGATGATTGCGCGTCGTGAGATAATGTTGTCAATGACATATTCGCGCGCAGCGGCACGGTCAGCACTGTTGGCGCGGTCCACATTGCCGGTAGTGCTGAAATAGTTATTGTACAAGTTGGCATATTCCACTTCCATAAACTGGTAGGGATTAACAGTCTTGTACTCCTTCTGTCCTCTTTCATACCATCCTTGAGTTGTTTTGAAAGTAAAAGTAGGACGGTTTGCTTTTGATTTCTTAGAAGTTAGGAGAATAACGCCATTTGATGCGCGGTTGCCATATAGTGCGCAGGACGCAGCATCCTTAAGCACAGATATCGACTCAATATCATCGGGTGAAATATCCGAGATATTGCCATCGTAAGGCACCCCGTCAAGCACAATAAGGGGAGAATTGCTACCGTTAACAGTGCCGATACCACGGATGCTGATTGTAGCATCAGTGCCCGGCTGACCTACTGCACCTGTTACAGATATGCCTGATGAGGCACCCTCAAGCGCAGAAGTTACCGAAGATACCGGGCGGTTTTCAATGTCCTTGGCATTCACCTGAGAGATTGCACCGGTGATTGATGACCTCTTTTGTGTACCGTAAGCAACCACAACCACTTCATCAAGCATGGCATTATCCTGCTGCATGGTTACATTGATGATTTTGCGGTCACCTACAGAAATTGACTTGGTAAGGTATCCGATAGAAGAGAAAACGAGGGTTGCACCTTTGTTGACAGTGATTGAAAAAGCTCCGTCAATATTGGTCGCTACGCCATTTGAAGTGCCTTTTACAAGAATTGACACGCCGGGCATCGGTTCACCGGTCTCGTCGCTGACAACTCCGGAAACATTAAGCGTCTGCGCGTAGGCGGAAGATGCCCACAAAACGCACATCGCAAACAACAATGCGCCCCCTCCTATCGCCCTTGAAAGCAAGGATTTGAAAAATTGAGGGGAAAGAATTTGTAAGTTCATAATTACTAATTTAACTGTGTGAAATTGGATTATTCTGAAAAACGGGTTGAGAAGGAGTCAAGTTTATCTACATAATGCTTGCGAAGATCGCTCCATTTGTAGTATGGACCTGACACGGGAGTGACCGGCAAAGTGCCCTCTTCTTCATTAAGCATCACCTTGACCAGGACTTCATCAGGGGTAAAAGCGGCAGCTTGGGCAGGATGATAGAAAATTATCTGAATATTGCTGCCCATCGGGAAAATCTCATAGTTACGCCAGCAAGAATCAAGCTTTTCAAGATCGGTAAGGTCTATGGCGTTGTTATTGATTTCCATCAGTATTGTAAGTGGCAACACAATCGACTCGTGCCCGAAACGCAGGTTTGCGCTAAGGTGCCGTGAGGTCATAGCAGTATCGGCAGATTCAATAATGTTGCGTAGGAGTACCCGCTGGTTATATGGTACACGATTTCCGGTAAGTGATGTATTGCCGGCTGTGATATACCAGTCCGCATTGTTTGCAAGCCATTCATTGTGCAATTCTTCTGCCGTGAACAAGTCATAAAGGTCCGGCTGGTCATCATGGCTTTGGGTATTTACCGCCACATCAAATACCGCCTCAAAAACCTTTTTACCGTTAAGGCTGTCAGCAACAAATTTAGGATCATTGAATACTTTTGAAAGGAAAGCTGAATGGTCGGTATGTTTTGAGGCATACTCGTCAACAAAATGTTCTGCTTCGCGTGCACGTTTTTTCGCAACCGTATCAGTGCTGTTATAAGCGAGTATCTTCTGTGTGGTTCGTGAAGCATCGCACGTCACTATCAGTTCAGGGCATATTCTTTGAAGCTCGGCGATTTCGTTTGCCATTGAGAGTATACAGCGGATAACAACAGTAGACTTTGCATCTACATGTGTGCCCGGAACGAAAATCTCCGGGAAATTTTCAGTCATACGGCGTGCAATATCGCGATGCTGCTGATGCCCAAGAGGGGTAAGTTCACCAACTCTACCTCTTGATGCTGCCTGAATCACGCGCAATTGTTCAAGTAATTGTTTTCCGCGCTCAGTAAGTTTGTTATTACGGTCTGCTTTTTCCAGATATTGTACCGGGCGATCATATTTCTCATCTTTTAGCAGCCAACGGCTTCCATGGCGTCCATAGTGTTCCATATGGAAAGGCACATAACCGTCCGGTGCCGGTGTAAGTTCCGGAAGTCCGTATGCAGGGCGTGGATAAGCCAGATATTGGCT
>DAAJ01000050.1:9551-9734 GCA_001701115.1 Bacteroidales bacterium GP2 | reverse complement strand
AATGGATTCGCCACGGATATTACGCTCAAGGATAGTGCCATCCGGTCCGATAAGGATAATCATCGGAATGCCGTCAAAACCATATTTTTCCATTGGAGTTTTTCCTGCGCCAATAATCTGGGGCCACTTATATCCAAGCTCCGGAAGCGCTTTGAGTGTTCTGTCAGCATCCTCCCATGTAGC
>DAAJ01000050.1:8669-9465 GCA_001701115.1 Bacteroidales bacterium GP2 | reverse complement strand
CAGCTTGCCCAGAAATCAACAAGCACATATTTGCCTTTGCCGGCGTAGTCCGAGAGCTGCACAAGTTCGCCATTGATACTTTTGCCGGCAATATCAACAAAATGCTTGCCTTCAGCAGTTTCCCGCTGTGCCGTGAAATTGTTGTTTGCACGTTGGGTGATATTCAGGTCTTTAAGCCTCGGAGTCATTGCAGCATAAACTTCCTCCCAGTCCTCCGGGGAAAAATTGCGGCTGAAATCAAAAATCATAAACTCTCCCAATCCATCCTGATTCTCTATAATACCGCGGATGTAGCGTTTTTTCAACTCCGGGAAATTTGTGTGGAAATAAGCCAGCCTGACACTGTCGCGCACCTCTGCACTTTTATCCTTATTAGCGGTGAGGACAGAGTCAAAATCATTAAAATAACGATTTTTAGCTGCTGATATGTCTACCTTCTTGTCGTTAATAGCTGAACCGGGCTTAACCGAATGTGTGTCGAAATCTACTGCAACCTCTTTATCAAGAATACAAAAGGTATATTTGTTGCGATCCCCCTCCTTTCTAATCTCAACGTAAGCATCACGCGGATAGGTACCGGAAATCACAAGCTCTCCATCCTTTACTGAACCGGAGGCAATTTTTTTATCGTTGTCCCGGTCAATGACAACAAACACTTCACCCTCACTATCAGGAATCATGCTCTTGATGGTGAAATCAAGAGCAAAGGCATGCGCGCAAACAGCCGCAGCACTGATAAATCCAAACAATCTCTTCATAACACATTTTTTAATTGTATCCTGCAAAGATAAAAAAA
>DAAJ01000050.1:0-8558 GCA_001701115.1 Bacteroidales bacterium GP2 | reverse complement strand
CCCGCCGTTGCGCTATTGGCGGCAGGATGCAGCAATGGAGCCAATCAGAGCGATGACCAATTGCTTATGTTTACCGGAAGCTATGCACCTGCCGACTCTGCGGGAATCAAATGTTATTCCTTTGACCAGCAAACAGGTGAATGGAGCTTGCTAAGCGCATCGACCGGCGTTAGCAATCCCTCGTTTGTCGCTTTAGATGCGGCGGGACGACGATTGTACTCAGTAGGCGAGGACAGCGGCAACAGCAGCACCATGAACTTATTGACCTACAATGCTGACGGCACAGGGCTTACGCTATGCGCCACAGATACCACCGGAGGCGGCGCGCCATGCCATATAATCCTGTCACCGGACGGCAAACGGGTGCTTACTGCAAACTATATGGGGGGAAGCATAAGCAGCTACGCACTTGATTCTGCCGGTCGCTTTGCCGGTGAGCCGGTCATAATAAGGTTTTCCGGCACCGGTCCGGACTCGTTGCGCCAGACTCAACCACACCTGCACCAGCTCAGCTTTATCCCCGGAACATCCACTATGCTGGCAAACGACCTCGGCACAGACAAAATATATATCATACCGGAACCCTATACCGGGGAGGATATGAAGGAGATTGCCATGAAGCCGGGCTCCGGTCCGCGCCATACGACTTTTGACTCCAAAGGCACACACGCTTATATGATTACTGAAATCTCCGGTGAAATAACAGTTTTCGATATCGACGCAGATGGCTTGACTCCAAAGCAGACAGTGGTTGCTGATTCACTCGGTGCCGAAGGGAGTGCTGACATACACCTGTCGCCGGACGACAAGTTCCTTTATGCATCCAACCGCCTTGCCGGAGATGGAGTAGTGATTTTCAGCGTGAATCCCGAAGACGGCACTCTGACCCGCGTTGGTTTCCAGCCTACAGGAACGCACCCGCGCAATTTTGCAATTACTCCCAACGGGAAATACCTGCTTGTTGCGTGCCGCGACACTGATGCAATAGAGATTTACAGCCGCGATGCCGACAGCGGGCTGCTTGAATTGCAGAACTCCATACCTTCCTCGCGCCCAACCTGCATAGTGTTCGACCGATAAAATTCACGCTACTATTTCCCATTATGGGAACAGACAATAAAAATCGCCGGCGGGATTCCGTCGGCGATTTCACTTTAAAAAAGAGAATTATTAGTTCTGGGTGATGTCAAGCACTTCTACATCAAACACAAGGGTTGAACCGGGAGGAATGCTGCCGGGACCATTGTTGCCATAAGCGAGCTTCGCGGGGATGTAAAGAGTGTACTTAGAGCCCTTGTTCATCATCTTAAGACCTTCGCCGAAGCCGGGAACAACCTCTGTGATTGCGAAGTTAGCGGGCTGACCACGGTCAACAGAGCTGTCAAACACTGTGCCGTCAATGAGCTTGCCGGTATAGTGAACAGTCATTCTGTCGCTTTCGGTAGGCATTGCGCCTGTGCCCTGCTCGATAACCTTGTAAGCGAGTCCTGATTCTGTTGTCTTGATTGCGGGATCAGCCTTGATCTGTGCTGCAATAAACTCAGCTCCTTTAGCTTCATTTTCAGCGGCAGCAGCAGCCTGTGCTTCCTGTGCAGCTTTAGCAGCCTCCATCTGGCGTGCCTGCATTCTCTCCTGGACCTGACCCATAAGGCGCTGCATGTCGTTCATGTCCTGACCAAGCGCAGTCTGGTTGATGGTGTCCTGAAGGAATGCCTGGGAGAAGTTGCGGAGAAGTTCAGCACGGTTGATGTCAACACCTGCTTCAGCAAGAGCCTTGAGCTGGCGTGCAAAACCGAGACCAATCTGAACACCATACTGGTATGCTACGTCAGATGTGTCAGCCATGAGTACCTCCTTGAAACCACGGAGGAAAGATTTCTTCTCAAACTTGGCAAGTTCATCAGCAGGAAGCTGGTCCATGTTCTGGGCAAGCATAGCGCCCTGACCTCTGCCGAGTGCAACTGTTAGCGAGTCAACAAAAGCCTGGTCCTCGGCAGATGTCTTAGATTCGCCGTTTTTAGCGCAGCTCGTGGGAACGAGTGCGAGTGCAGACATTGCGATTGCAAATAATGTCTTTTTCATACGATTTTTTAATTGTTGATATTAATGAAGTTAGTTATTTGATGTCTATAAGTTTTATATCGAACAGCAACGATGCTCCTCCGGGAATAACACCGGCAAACCCTTCGCTTCCGTATGCGGCAGACGCCGGAACATAGATTTTTCCCGCGCCACCTTTGCCTATTTTTCGCAATCCGGAGCGGACTCCGGGAGCAAGCGAGTCAAAGCTGAGGTCTATCGGTTGTGAATCGGTTGTATCAAAAACTGTGCCATTGCTTAGCGATGCCTCGTAAACCACTGTCACGGTGCATCCCGGTTCAGGCATGTCTTTCTTTCCTTGTTTCTCAACCACTACCACTACCGAATCCGGCAACACCACCGCTCCTTTCTGGGAGGCTGCGGCTGCAAGGAATGCCTCCTCCGCCACCGGGTCCGCTTTATCGGGTATGCCCGAATTCAGGGAACGCACAAATTGCTCTGATATGTAATTGTTCGCCTGCATTTCAGTAAAGGCGGGAGTTTTCCCGGCGATATATCCGGCAACGATTTCCATCACCTTTTGCGGGTCAACACCGATGTCGGTACGTGCGAACTCTTTGCAGATCGCATCCATAGCCCTATTGCCTATTAAGACGGCAGTGGCATAACCCACCGCAGCAGAGTCAGCCGCGCCGGCTGCAAATCCTTTTGCGGCAATTGCCGGAGGGGTTGCTCCAAGCTGTGAGGCAAGCACCGGATAAATGCTTGATGCAAGAGCCTCGTTTATGGAGTCATGCCGTTCATCGGTGGAACCTAAAGGTAAATCCTCCACCATGGCAAGGTAAGTCTTAGCCTGGAGCTCCGTAAAACCGGGAGTATTACCACCGATATATCCGGCAACGATTTCCATCACCTTTGATGGGTCAACTCCTATTTTGCCACCTGCAAATTCTTTGGTAATCCAGTCCAATGCACCGTTTCCGATTATCACAGCTGTGGAATATCCCACAGCAGTGGAATCGGTAGCACCGGCGAGAAAACCATTCGCAGCCGTTGCCGGGGGAATTGAGCCGAATTGCGGGGCAACCATCGCGTAGAGGCTGGATGCCACAGCTTCATTTATTGAATCGCGCTGTTCAGGCGCAATTTGGGCGTGAGCTGAAAAAGCCCACACCCATAATGCAAATATCGTTGCTGCCAGCCGTGTCATTTACCTAACACCTTAATCAACTCTACATCAAAGATAAGAGTTGAATCAGGTCCGATAGCGGCACCGGCTCCGGCAGGTCCGTAAGCAAGTGCTGACGGGATGAAGAGACGCCATTTTGCGCCCTCTTTCATCAACTGGAGAGCTTCAACCCATCCGGGGATAACCTGGGTTACACCGAATGTAGCAGGTTCGCCACGCTCAACAGAGCTGTCAAACACTGTGCCGTCAATCAGTTTGCCGGTATAGTGCACCATAACCCTGTCTGTGGGTTTAGGCATCGGTCCGTTACCCTCCTCTATTACCTCATATTGAAGTCCGGATGCGGTAGTCTTCACTTCGGGGCGCTTGCCGTTTTCAGCAAGGAAAGCCTCGCCTGCGGCTTTGTTGACTTTCCCCATTTCAGCAGCTGCCGCACGCTGCTTCTCCTCCATTTCGGTGAAGAACTTGCGTATCTCCTCCTTTGCCTCATCGTAGGTCATACGGGGAGTTTCTCCGGAGAATACGGCTGCAACACCGTCAGCAAAGTCTTTTACATCAATCTTTTCGATTCCGCTGCTGCGGAAATTGTTGCCCATGCTCAATCCAAGAGCATAGCTGATACGGTCTAATTCTTTATTTTCCATCTGATTCGCTATTTTGCGTTATGTTATATATCTCAGTTGGCTGTTCAGGGTGCAAAGGTATTGCAAATATCTCTGTTAGTGTTAATAAAATATCAAAAAAATCTTAAACATCCTAACAGGGGCGCTGCATTTCCTGCATCCTTGCCTTATATTAATATAACACTCCATCAGGCATATAGTTAGAGAAGCCCCGAATTTTTACCTGCATAAGGCAAAACAAATTTGCGACATTCAGCGCAAACCCCTATATTTGTGAAAAACTACATTATATGAGAAGCAAATACAATAGAGTGCTGCTGAAACTCAGCGGCGAATCGCTTGCAGGGGCAAAAGGCACCGGCATCGACACAGTGCGCCTCGGCGAATACGCAAGCCAGATAAAAGAGATTGCTCAGAGCGGCGTGCAGGTAGCAATCGTTATTGGCGGTGGGAATATTTTCCGCGGACTTAGTGGCGCGGCAAAAGGGTTTGACCGCGTAAAAGGTGACCAGATGGGGATGCTTGCAACAGTCATCAACTCCCTTGCCCTAAGTTCGGCGCTCGAAGCTGAGGGACAACCGGCAAAAGTGTTCACCGCAATCAATATGTTCCCTATCGGAGAGCACTACAGCAAATGGAAAGCAATCGAAGCGCTTAAGGGCGGCGCGGTTGCTATTATCGCCGGCGGCACAGGCAATCCCTTCTTCACCACCGATACCGGAAGCGCCCTCCGAGGCATTGAAGTTGAGGCAGACGTGATGCTCAAAGGCACAAGGGTAGACGGCATCTATACCGCCGACCCGGAGAAGGACCCCACGGCAACCAAATTCAATGAAATCACATACGACGAAGTGTACACACGCGGCCTCAAAGTGATGGACCTCACAGCTACCGCGCTATGCAAGGAAAACGGTCTGCCCATTGTGGTGTTTGACATGGACACCCCCGGCAACCTTGCCAAAGTAATCGCCGGAGAGCCTATCGGCACACTGGTGTACTAATATATTATTAAGGAGAAATACAAAAACATATAACAATGGAAGTAAAAGACTATCTGACCCCCGCTGAGGAAAAAATGGAGCTCGCGGTGGCTTATCTTGACGAAGCTCTTGCGCATATCCGCGCCGGTAAAGCAAATCCTAAAATCATCGATGGCATCAGGGTTGAATATTATGGCGGCATGGTGCCCGTAAGCCAGGTTGCAAATGTTGCAGTGCCCGATGCCCGCACAATCACCATTACCCCCTGGGAAAAACAGATGTTCAAGGTTATTGAAAAAGCTATTATCAATTCAGAGCTTGGCATCACCCCGGAGAACAATGGCGAGGTTATACGCCTCTCTATCCCCCCGCTCACCGAGGAGCGCCGCAAGCAGCTTGTGAAGCAAAGCAAGGCAGAAGCAGAACAGGCAAAAGTTTCCGTGCGCAACGCCCGCCGCGATGCTATTGACGGTCTCAAGAAGGCAGTAAAACAAGGTATGCCCGAAGATGTTGAGAAAGATGCCGAAGGGACAGTGCAGAAGATACACGACAAGTACCTGAAACGCATTGACGATATCTTCGCTGCTAAAGAAAAAGAAATACTGACTGTATAAACAGGCTACAAGCCATTTTGCAGTAAAATCAAAACACGCAGGGAGGACGGGCAACGCGCTCATCCTCCCTATCTATTTTTCAAAGGTGTTTTCACTGCCACAGGGCGTAGTTTCAAACTCTAACGTCGGATGGCTTATGCCATGCGCAGATGCACACTCCTTGATAGCGGCTTTAACCTCGTCCTCAAAATCACGGCTGTCGATAAGCACATGCAGCGTCATCGCGTTTACCGTTGTGCTCAGTGCCCACACATGGATATGATGTATTGACTGCACATGTGGCATTTTTTCAATCTCCTCCTTGAGCCTGTCGACGTCAATTCCTGCCGGCACGCCGTCAATTGCAAGATTCAAAGTCTCTTTCAGCATCCCCCAGGTCGACACAAGGATAAGCGCTGCGATTATCAGAGATATGATCGGGTCAACCATCACCCATCCGGTAAAAGTTATTATTATGCCGGAAATTACCACCCCGACTGAAACCAAAGTATCTGCCGCCATGTGAAGAAATGCCCCGCGCACATTCAAATCCTCTTTCTGGTCTCTCATCAGAAGCCATGCTGTCGCACCATTAATTATAATGCCTATCCCGGCGGTCCAGCTCACCAGGCTTCCGTCAATCGGGTCTGGATGCGAAAACTTGCGTATGCTCTCCACCACAATTATCCCAACCGCCACAAGAAGAAGGATAGCATTTAGCAAGGAAATGAGGATTGTGGCTTTCTGGTAGCCGTAAGTAAAACGATTAGTGGACTGCGCCATTGCCAGCTTTATTCCTACAAGCGTCAACACAAGGCTGAAAACATCGCTGAGGTTATGCCCCGCGTCAGACACAAGCCCCATGGAATTTGCGTAAATGCCTATAACGCCCTCCACGATAACATATATCAAATTAAGGACAATACCCCACACAAGCACTTTGCTCACATGGGTAAAACTATGTGTGTGAGCATGATGATGCCCTTCATGGTCGTGGGAGTGGTGATGATTATGTGCCATTTGATACTTCTTTTTTCTATATAATGCAAAAATAGCGTGCTGCAGTTGCAACAAAGTGTCAAATTAACCGGAAAACAGGCGTAATTTGCAAATAACTTACATCAAAACGGTTTATATATGTAATTTTGCATTGGGCATTCATTACCGGAACAATCGCATGGAAGATATAGAGAGAACCATAGAGCTGGCAGGCATCAAGCCGACATCCAACAGAATCCTTGTGCTCCGCGAACTCACCAACAGCCCTCATCCCCTCAGCCTCGGCGAATTGGATTCGAACATTGGCACACTTGAGAAGTCGAGCATACTCAGGACGCTTGCAGTGCTTCAGGAGCATCACCTCATCCATAGCATTGAGGACGGTCGCGGGGTAATAAAGTACGAGCTGTGCAGCGGGCATCATGGCGATGAGGACAGCGATATGCATGTTCACTTCTACTGTGAGAATTGCCATAAGGTAACATGTTTTGAAGGCATTGCAGTGCCGCCGGTCACTCTGCCGCCAGGCTTTGCCGCTCGCTCGGTAAACTACATGATCAAGGGCATATGTCCTGAATGCAACCATACCCTCAAATAAAATTGTCAATAAAATCACACCGCGCGGATTGGCTATTTTATGCAGAAAACCGTAACTTTGCATCCCGTTATGAAGCAAGGATTCGACAACGAGAAGTATCTGAAGATACAATCCGAACACATCAAAGAGCGCATAGCGCAGTTCGGCAACAAACTCTATCTTGAGTTAGGAGGCAAACTTTTTGACGACCATCATGCCAGCAGGGTGCTCCCCGGATTTGAGCCGGACAGCAAACTGAGAATGCTGACCCATCTGCAGGACCATGCAGAAATAGTGATAGTGATCAGCGCGCTGGATATTGAAAAAAACAAGGTGCGCCAGGACCTCGGCATCACATACGACATGGATGTTCTGCGCCTGCGCGACGAGTTCCAGAAACGTGGATTCATGGTCAGCTCAGTGGTAATCACCCACTACAACGGTCAAATAAGCGCAGACGCATTCCGCGCACGCCTTGAACGCCTCGGCATCACCACCTATTACCACTATACTATCGAAGGTTACCCGAACAATGTGGGGCTGATAGCTTCTGACGAAGGCTTCGGGCACAATGACTACATTGAAACCACCCGTCCTCTCGTAATTGTCACCGCTCCCGGTCCAGGAAGCGGCAAAATGGCGGTATGCCTCAGCCAGTTATATAATGAAAACAAGAGAGGCATCGAGGCGGGATATGCCAAGTTTGAGACATTCCCAGTGTGGAGCCTGCCTCTAAAGCATCCCGTAAACATTGCCTACGAAGCAGCTACCGCCGACCTCAACGACGTCAACATGATTGACCCATTCCACCTTGAGGCATACGACAAGATTGCTATCAACTACAACCGCGACATAGAAATCTTCCCCGTGCTCAATGCGCTATTTGAAGGCATCTATGGCGAAAATCCATATAAGTCACCTACCGATATGGGAGTCAATATGGTAGGATTCTGCATCAGCGATGACAAAGTGTGCTGCGAGGCATCCAAGGATGAAATTGTGCGCCGCTACTTTACCGCGCTTAACCACCTTGCGCTTGGCACCGGCACAGATAGTGAAGTCAACAAAATCGCCCTGCTCATGAAACAGGCGAAAATAGACATCTCTTACCGCCGCCCTGTTGAGGCAGCACGGGCAAGAGCCGAAAGATGCGGAAAACCCAGCTCCGCAATTGAACTCAGCGACGGGACAATCATCACAGCCGAATCCGGAGAGTTGCTCGGCTCCAGCGCGGCGCTTATACTGAACACAATAAAGCACCTTGCAGGGATTGACCATGACCTCAAACTGATTCCCCAGCAGATGATTGAGCCCATACAGTACACAAAACTTAACTACTTGCGCGGACGCAATCCCCGCCTGCACACCGATGAGGTACTTGTAGCTCTCTCAGTACTCAGTTCCCATGACGATAACTGCAAACGCGCACTTGAAGTGCTCCCGCTCCTCAACGGATGCCAGGTCCACTCCACTGTGATGCTCGGCGAAGTTGACCACAAAATCTTCAAGAAACTTGGTGTTGGGCTAACTTGCGACCCTGTGCGCAAACGCTGACGG